>CALFSF010000609.1 GCA_937917025.1 uncultured Paraburkholderia sp. | reverse complement strand
CGACCGGTGCGGACCGGAACCGGCAGTACGATGTTCATGAAACGAGCGCACAGACCCGACAGAGAGCGCCCCATAACCGACCCCGGCAATAAAAACCCATGCCGGCAGGCCGCATGCCACGTCGAGCCAGTACGTCAACGCAACGAGCGCGATGCAATGCATGAGCCACGCGGGCACATCACGAAAGTCGCCATCAGCGATCTTGCGAATCGCTTCGTTCGCTGTCGTCGCGATTGAAAACGCAGGTCCGAGCAAAAGGCGCCCGACAAACGTGTTACGGACCTTGAGCAGCGCGCGCATCAAGGCCCCGGTCCGTTGCCACGTTTGATGCGTCACAAAATAGCTTTCCGGATCGAGCGACGGATGCGTCAAATGTGGATCGTTGTGATGCTGAAGATGCAGGTCGCGATAGATGCCATACGGAAACCACACCGCAAGCGGCGCAAATCCAGACAGTCCGTTCAACAGACGCGAGTGCGTCGGATGCCCGTGCATCAGTTCGTGCTGAAGGGACATGTACCACGCGCTGAGGAAAGCGAGAAGAATCGCGGCAACGGGCACGCCGAGCGCGCGAACGTGAACCGCAACACCGAACCAGGATGCGTAGATCGTCGCGATCAACAGCCACGTCGGCCATTCGGTGCGCCACGTCAGCGTGGTGGCGAGGCGGGCCAGGGTACGGCGCTGGGTGTCGTCGAGATAGTTCGCCATAGGCTGGTTCGCACCGTTACGAAAGGCTGCTGAAACAGCGCGACGCGGTTAGACGGCACGCCCATTGAAGCCGATCGTAAAGGCCCGTGTCGAATGACAGAACCAATTTCTCGCGGAAAGCATGTGCTGAAATACGGAAAAGCGTGTTCCAGCGGAATGCAGCGTGTATCAGCGCTTCCGCGCGAGCCTGCACGCGTGATCCATCAGCGGTTCCGCTGAGCCGCTGCCTTCATCGAGATCGAGGCTGCTGTTGACGATCAGCCATCCGTCGCCTGTCGCGGAAGGACCCGCGCCGGTCACGAGAATCGTCTGCGACGCCATCGTCGTGTCGTTCGGAAGATGACGCGAGACGATCCTGAACGGATCGTCGGCCCCGGCAATCGAGGCGACGCGCATGATGCGGTAGCGGTTTCCGTCGATCGTGTCCCAATGCCATTTGCCGGGCGCGTCACGCCGATGCCGCGCGAGCATATCGATCACGTCTTTGCGCATGCAGTCGATATGGATGTGCAGCTGCGACTGTGAACGGCGATACCGGGAGTTGATTTCCAGTCCGAGTTGTTCGTCGCCGAGTTCCTGTTTGACGGCCTTCTCAACATACGTGCGGGCGTTCCACGCATCGGACCAGTAGGGTAGCGCATCGTCAGCGAGAATCTGCGGGCTTTCGATCCCGGTCACGCGATCAGTCGGAATCAGCAGGTACTGCGATGAGCCGTTGATGTCCTTGAGAATCGCGTAATGCGCGTGCAGATCGACGCGGGTGCAGAAACCCGGCGTCCCCGATGACTGCATCGACATCACGCACTGGCCGTCGACAATGCGCCACAGCGCGTTCGAATCGGCCGCGGCGAGCGTCGCGCAGCCGCTGCCCGTGGCAGCGAGTACAACGCTGATGAAAGTACAGAGCGCGAGGCGCATGGGGCGTCAGTTCCGTTATGTTGCGCGATCCCGCGTGATCGGGTGGGGCTGCGCCGCGTGTTGCTCGTAAAGCGTCCGCACGTACGTTAGATGCTGCTCGGCCGCGCCGCGCGCCCTGTGCGCGTCGCGTGCCATGATCGCATCGTAGATGGCCTGGTGTTGCGCGAGAAGTTGCTGTTCCATCGCGTCGTCGTAATCGATGAGCCGGTGCGATTGACGCATCGATTCGCGGATTAGCGTGTGAATGCCGTGCATCACGTGCGCCAGCGCGACGTTGTGCGTCGAATCGGCAATCGCAAGATGAAACGCGGCGTCGAGATCCGCGAGATGCGTGCGGTCGGATGACAATGCACAGGTCTTTAACGACTCAAACGCCGCGTGGATCGCGGCGAGATCATCGGGTGTGGCGCGCTCGGTTGCGTAGACCGTTGCGATCGATTCAAGGCCTTGCCTGAGCTCCAGGATGTCGGAGCGCGTGCGCGCGTTCTGCAACAGCAGTTCGGCGAGCGGCTTTGAAATGACCGCGGCTGTCATGTCCACCACCACGAAGCCGCCGCGACCGGTCATTTCGATGTAGCCGTCGGCTTCGAGCCGGATCAGCGCTTCGCGCAGCGAAGGGCGCGATACGCCGAGCTGCGTCGCGAGATCGCGTTCGGCAGGCAGACGGTCGCCCGGGCGCAGCGCGCCTTCCGAGATCAACGCCTTGATCTGGTCCGACACGACATCGGAGAGGCGCTTGCGGGTGAACGTCGGGATCGGACGAAATTGCATGGTTTCGGTGGACGTGGCGACAGGCGGCAACGCAGCCCGCTTCGCGAGATTGACGCGAGGCAGGGGACCGCCTTCGCCGGAACGCAGCGATTATAGCGTCCGCGCGCGAACGCTCCGGCACACGCCGGGCGGCTACAGGGCGGGCGGCGCGAGCGAGCCCAGCACCTGTTCGAACGCGATGCCGATCGCGAGCAGGCGCCGGTCGCTGCCGGTCGGGCCATCCAGTTCGATGCCGACGGGGCGGCCGTCCTGCGTCATGCCCGCGGGCAGCGAAAGGCCAGGGATGCCCGCGTTGCTGGCCGGATCGGTGTTGCGCAGGAACGCCGCCATTTCATCGAGCGTGTCGCCGCCGTCGATCGTCACCGTCGACGAACCGTTCAGCTCATCGATGGGCACGGCGGCGAGGATCGTGGTGGGGAACAGCACCGCGTCGATGTGGTGCGTGTTGAAGGTCGCGTCGTACAGGTGCTGAAGCTGCGGGCGCCACGTGTGCATCGCCGCGTCGTATTGACTGGCGAACACGTCGGCGATGATCGCGTCGTACGCGCTGCGCACGTCCGGGCACGCGATGCGCGCCGCGATATCCACCACGGTTTTCACGGGTGCATCGTTGGCGACGAGCCACGCGGGGACATCGTCGACGGGTTCGTGCAGCGCCACGGGCGAGCTGACCTTGTCGTTCAGCTCGATCAGCCCGGGCATGTCGAACTCGACGAAGACCACGCCCGCTGCCTCGAGCTGCGCCACGGCCGCGCGCGCGACGCTTTCGAGCGCGCGTTCCAGGCCTTCCCAGAGCGGCGCAGGCAGCCCGATGCGCAGGCCCGCGAGGGAAACGGCAGGCAACGTGGTATCGCCCGTGACGACGCCGTCGAGCAGCGCGATATCGGCGACGGTGCGCGCCATCGGACCGACCGTATCGCGCGTGCGGCTGATCGGCACCACGGCGTGGGGGTCGTGATAGCGGCGCGCGGAGCCGCCGTTGCCCACCGAAGGACGAAAGCCCGCGGTGCCGGTCAGCGCGGCGGGAATGCGCGTGGAGCCGCCGGTGTCGGTGCCGAGGCCGGCCGGCGCGATGCGTGCGGCGATAGCGGCGGCGGTGCCGCCCGAAGAGCCGCCGGGAATCAGCGATGGATCGTATGGATTGCGCACCGGCCCGGCATGCGAAGCCAGATTCGTGCTGGTGATGCCGAACGCCAGCTCGTGCATGTTGGCCTTGCCGAGCACGATCGCGCCGGCATCGACAAGCCGCTGCACGGAGGGCGCGTTGCAAGACGGAATGAAATTCTCCAGCGCGGGCGTGGCCGCCGATGTCTGCAATCCGACCGTGTTGATGTTGTCCTTGATGACGACGGGCAGGCCGGCAAGCGGCAGGCGCGCTTTGTCAGCGGCGGACAGCGCGTCGATGCGCTTCGCCGCGTCGAGCGCGCCTTCCATGTTGAGCGCGGTGAGCGCGTTCAGCGTCGACAGTGCGGCCGCGCGCGCCAGCAACGTCGCGACGTAATCGGTGGCGGCGAGGCGCCCCTGCTGGATGGCGGTGACGGCCTCCGTGGCCGTCAGCGCGAGTTGTTCATCGACCGTCCATGTCATGCTGTCTCCAGGTATGGTGGCGTTCGCCGCTTGCCGTGACAGGCGGCGGCCACCCTGTATCGCTACTTCAGGAAGCGCAACGCGAAGCGCGCGAGGCGCGGCACGAGGGTTGGCCGGACAAGCCGCGCGTCGTAGCCGGCCATGCGCCGTTCGTTTTCGGCGAGACACAGTTCGACGAGTTCGCGCGTGCCCAGCTTTTTACCGAGCGTGCCACCGTTAGACGCGAGGAAATTCGAATCGTGCGCCACGCCGTTCGCGTCGATGCCTTTCGCGATCGCGACGCGATCCCACACGAGCCTGAACCAGATCGCCCCCACGCGCAGCGAATGCCACGACCTGCGCCACCACGGCATCGTACGCCGGTGCCACGCGACCCAGTTCATGAAAAAGAGAATATGCCGTGCTTCTTCCTGAATGACCGGTTCGAACGTTTCGACGAGCGCCTCGGGGAAATAGCCGGATTGCTGCGCCGAGCGGAAAAGGCCAAATGCGAAGAAGCTGTCGATGCACTCGCTGTAGCCGGTGAACATCCATGCCCATTCGGCGTCGCGCGGAGCGGGGTAGTCGGGTTCGGGCGCGAGTTCGATGCCGTAGGCCGCGACCAGCTTCGACAGCACGACCTTGTGACGGGCTTCCTCGGCGGCGTCCATTTCGATCGCTTCGCGCAGCAGCGGGTCGCTCGTCTGCGCGGCGTACGTCGCGACGCGGATCGACGCGCGGCCCTCGGTCTGCACGGCGATATCCCAGATGGGAAGCAAGGTCAGGCGCTGCAATGCATCGGGCGGAAGGGGCGGCCAGTCGAGAACCGCGGGGCGGTAGGGATTGTGTGTCTCCAGCAGCATGCGGCAGAACATCTGCCTGTGTGCATCGGAGCCGATCTCGACGCGCGTCGGGTCAAGGAAGGTCCAGTGGCGCAGGGCGCGATCTTCAGGAGCATGCGTCAGAGTGTCGGACATGGCAGCGAGACGGGCAGGCGGACATGTCGCTTATTCTGTCACAACCCCCGAAAACGCGGCGTCGAAGTGGCCGACGGCCGACGGCCCGTACGCCCGGCCACGCTTACCGGTGACTGTCGATCCACAGCCGGCCCCACCGGAACGCGTAGGCCAGCGCGTGTTCTTCGTCGAAGAAGTAATCGAGGGCATCGAACGAATACGCGCGGCTCTGCGGCGCCGTGGCTTTCTCGATGGTCAGATTGGCGGCGAAGAGGCCGTTGGGCAGCAGTTGTGCCGCCGTCGCAACCTCGTAGCCCTTGTAGTGAATGAGTCGGTTCATGGTCGTGCCGGTGATCGCGCCCGCTTGCGTTTTCAGTTCACGCGAAGTGCGACGATCGATCAATGAGCGGGCAAGGACAAGCGTAGGCCGTGCCGCGTAGCGAGTGAACCAATCTTTCGTCGCAAGCAAATCAGGGGTGGCCTCGAACGGTCATCGGTGATCCGGATGTGGCGGTGTCGTATGCGCGTGGTCACACTATCCGGCGCTCACGCACTTTTCGTATGTTGCATGGCATACGCACGGCCCGACCGGCCGTGCACGTTATGTGCGGTGGCGCACGCTGTGCGCGTGCTCTGGCTGCGCAATGGGGCGATGTGGATGGGCGCGCCGATACCGTGCGCCCCTGCCCGCGCCAGTCAATTCGCGAGCGACAGCACTTTCGCCGCGCGCGATGGCCGCGCTGCGGCGCTCTCCTGCTCCACGAGCGCCGCGAGCGAAGCCGGCGCCGCCGGTCGCCCCGCACCGAACGCCAGCGCGAACGCGGCAGCTTGCTGGCCCACGGTGGCAAGCTGTTCGGCGGCTTTCGGATCGGAGCACGTGTCTTCCGTCTCGAAGCGGGTTTCGAGCGTATTGATGCCGGCGCCGAGCGGCGTCGGCCAGCCGCGCAACGCATGGACAATCGAGCGCAGTGAACCCAGCACCGTGCCCGTCGCCTGCCAGCCGTAAGCCGTGACGATGCAGCCGACCGCGCGGCCGTCCAGGTAGGGACGCTCGTCGGCGCGCAGCGCTTCGAGCGTATCGAGTGCATTCTTGACGAGGCCGGAGACGCCGCCGTGATAGCCCGGTGTCGCGATGATGACGGCGTCGGCGTCGCGCACGGCTTCGATCAGTTGGCGCTGCGCTTCGGTGAGCGACGCGCTCTCCGGCGCGTAATGCGGCAGGCTGTGCAAAAACGCGCCGCCGAACAGATGCGTGCGCGCGCCGGCGCTTTCAGCGCCATTCAGCGCGATGCGCAGCGCGCGTTCGGTCGACGATCCGTCGCGCGTCGTGCCGCCGATACCCACGACGAGTGGCGGGCGGATGGGATTGAAACGGGTCAATGCAATGCTCCTTGCGTTGCGGCCACGAGCGCTGCACGGCGGGGCGGCGCGTGCAGGCCGGGCAAGCCGGACTGATCCGCCATGTTAGTGACCTGAAGCGCTATCGCGAACGTGTTTTTTGTTCTAACGATATATGTGAACGCGAGGCGTGTTCCCTTCAGCGAGGCCCGGGGTGCCGCGCGATATGGATATATGAAACCGTTCGTTGGCAGGCCTTCCGCGCGAAGGTACGATAATTCCGTCTCCTCTATGACACCTCCTTTGACATGGGATTTGCCCCGACGCCGCGTGCGGTGCCGGGGTATTTTTTTGGCCGGGATCCACTGGGATACTCGGGGAGCAACGGGAAGCAGGAAGCGAGCGGACGGACTGTTTTCAGTTGCCGGGCAGGCGATAGGCAAACTCATAGAAGTGCGCGCCTTCCACGATATCGATCTTGAACTCGCCCTCGATGCCGTTCAGTTCTCCCGTTCCGGAGTCTGGAACGACAGTCACGGACAAAGAGGGTGCGCCGCGCTTCATGGTGCCCGCGTGCTGCAGCATGAACGAGCCGTGCTTTCCTGCCAGTACCCCGATGACTTTCTCTACGGCAACGTATCCGGCCGAACCCTTAACGCCTGTCATTGCGCTCAGCATCTGCCCCTTCGTGGTCGCAACGAGATCACCGGAGATCTGCTTGTCGATGGACATGCGCCCAAGCTGCTGATCGGAGTCCTGATTTTCGAACGTCAGGGGCTGGAGCGAAACGACGAATGTGCCTTTTGCGAATTGGGTCATAAGAGTTCCAATGCGGAAGAGCCAACAGTGGCGGATGGAAAGACGAAGGTGAACGTGATTGTCGATGAATCGACCGGGAACCCCATATCACGGGGAGCATTGCAAAAATGCATCCGGCAACAGCTTCCATCTTTCAATGTCCGACTATACTGGATTTGCATCGGAGAAACGGGGGCTTGTATGTTGACTGGCATGCCCGTATCTCGACCGACGACCCGCCTTCGGTCTGCAACGCGACACGTTGGCAAACGCCGGCGTCGGCCTGCGCGGCATGCAGAAAGCATCAACACCGCGTCGATGCAGGTTCTCGCGATTTCGATTTCAAGTCGTTACAGATAGCCGCTGACTGAAGCAGTGCATACAGCAGGACTGGTTTGCATGCCCTGGAGGGAGGAGCGCATGTATCGTACACGTCCGACGTTTGTACCGACCCGGCTGCTGAATGCCGTCATGCTCGCGTTCGGGACATCCGCGCTGGTCCTTTCACGCCCGCGCGGGCAGCCTGCAACATCACTTCGCCCGCCAGCGGGCAGACAGCGACCTGCGATACGAGCGCGCCGAACCCCGCGAACACCCCTGTTTCCGCCGTGCCCGGCAGCACGAACGTCACCGTGAACGTGCTACCCGACGCTGAACTCGACGTTTCAGGCGCCACGGGCATTGCCATATCCGACCAGAGCACCGTGACGAACCTCGGCACGCTGCGCGTGACAGGCGACACTTTCAATGGCATTGCATCGCAGGGAAGCGGCGTTGGCCAGAACACGCTGATCAATCGCGGACTGATCCCGACGCCAGTGCCAGCGCCTCAGGCCAGCGACGGCACGCCACCATTGCCGGCGCCGCCGGCGGCAGGGTCCGCGCCGACGCCGCTTTACCGGATGGAAGTGCCCGTCTACGCGGAGGTACCGGCATTGACGAGCGAACTCGGCATGGCGCAGATCGGCACGTTCCACGACCGGCAGGGCGAGCAGTCGCTGCTGGGCGAAACCGGCGCGCTGCCGGCCGCGTGGGCGCGCGTATGGGGTGAGCACGCGACGCAGCGAAACGGCGGCGCCGTCGACCCGGAATTCAGCGGTGCGATGGGCGGCGTGCAGGTCGGGCACGACGTGTATGCCGATCGCACCGCGAGCGGTCATCGCAATCACTACGGTTTTTTCGTGGGCGCGGCGCGCGCCGAAGGCGACGTAAGCGGCTTCGCGCTCGGGTTTCCCGATCTGGCCGCCGGGCATCTTGCGATCAACGCGTACAGCATCGGCGGCTACTGGACGCACATCGGTCCTGGCGGCTGGTACACGGACGCCATCCTGATGGGCAGCACGCTCACGATCGATCCGTCGTCGAACCAGGGCATCGGCGCGACGACGCACGGTCATACGGTCGGCGCATCGCTCGAAGGCGGCTTGCCCATCGCGCTGTCGACGGTCCTGAGCATCGAGCCGCAGGCGCAACTGATCTGGCAGCACACATCGATCGGCGATCTCGACGACGGCATTTCCAGCGTGTCGTTTCATGCCGCAAGCGGACTCACGGGCCGGCTTGGCGTGCGGCTCGCCGGCCGCTTCGAGGCGGGGGGCACTGCGTGGCAACCGTATCTGCGAGTGAATCTGTGGCATGACTTCGGCGGCACGGATAGCGCGACGTTTGCCGGCACGACGGTCATTCCGGTGAGCGTATCGGCGACGTCCGCGCAGTTTCAGCTCGGCATCGTCGCGAAGGTGAGTGTGCGCGGCAGCGTCTTTGCGAATGCGGGCTATACGACGAACGTCAACGGCGAACATCGCAGTATCGTCGCCGGCGACGTGGGCGTGCGCTGGTACTGGTGAGCGGTACGTGAAGTGCGTTTCCAGTGGCAGTCCGCCGCGATGCGCGCATCGTTGCGTGCGGATGCTACGTGCCGGGATTCAATTACACTCTACGGCGCAGCGTTTTCCGGTGGCTTTGTCCGTGCCCTGGCGATGGACTGCATGACCCCGTCACGGAGCGCCGAACCCACCGATGAGCCACGCACCGCAATCCAGCGAGCAGGACCAGGTCGTCCTGATGGACGACATTCCCCATCCCGATCGCGATACCAGCGCGCCGTTCGTGCTGGCCAATGAAAGGCTGGTCGCGATTGTCTATCGCATCGCGGAGGCGGACTTCGAGCGCTTCGGTCCGTTTAGCGACGACGATCCGTTTTGCGTGGTCGCATTCATGTCGGCCGCGTTTCACCAGTTTGGCCCGCCGAGCGATGCGGATCTGCCCGCTTACTTTCTTGCTTCAAAAGGCGTGCGCGGATATAGCGCGCATGAGGTGATGCGCTCATCGCTGGTCGCGGATTCGTGGGGGCTGGAATATTCGCTCGAAGGTGGCTTGCGGCACTTCGTGCTGACGTTTGGCGATTCGACGTTCGAATGCGTCGCGGGCGATTGCACCGTCGCGGGCATTTACGGTAACGGTGACATCGCGGCACGCGAGGCGTTTTCGCTTTGCCAGTAGACGCGTGCTTTCGCCAGATCCTGCGCGACCGGTTTGTCCAGCCAGCGTGAATCACGGCGCCCATCACCTGGACGATCGGGTTATCCCGCGTTGACCGTCATCAAAGCGCTTCCCTACAATCTCCTTTTTGTTCAATAATAGAATTCGTGTTCGTAAAGCGAACAAATTGACCCGATATCGACCGGTTGCGTTGCACTTCGCCCGCCGGGAATACAGATGAGGGTCCGGATAGCCGGTTTGCGGCCGGTGCGGGTATGGATTGACGCTTGTGGCCGCGCAGGATCGTAACGTGGACGGCGCCATCGCGCCGTCGACTGTCAGGGGATGAGACGTGAATCGAAACACTGCCGTCAACGTGCAGACGTTTATCAATGAGCACCCGTTCTCGGGTTTTCAGTGGCTCATTTTCTTCATGTGTTTTGTGATCGTGCTGCTGGACGGTTTCGACACCGCGGCGATCGGCTTTATTGCGCCTTCGCTGATCACGGAGTGGAACGTCAGCAAGCCGGATCTAGCGCCCGTGCTGAGCGCCGCGCTGTTCGGTCTCGCGGGCGGCGCGCTCGTGTCAGGGCCGCTTTCCGATCGACTCGGACGGCGCCTGTTGTTGATCGGCTCGGTCCTGCTCTTTGGCGTGGCGTGTCTCGGTTCGGCTTTCTCGACGACCATCGGGCACCTGACGGTTCTGCGCTTCGTGACCGGGATCGGTCTTGGCGCCGCGATGCCGAACGCCGTCACGATGATGGGCGAGTTCTGTCCGGACCGCCGGCGTGCGACGGTCATCAACCTGATGTTCTGTGGCTTTCCGCTAGGCGCGGCGTTTGGCGGTTTTCTGGCGGCATGGCTGATTCCGCATTTCGGGTGGCGCGCCGTGCTGATGCTCGGCGGCATCACGCCGTTGCTGCTCGTGCTGGCGTTGCTGCTCAAGTTGCCGGAATCCGTGCGCTACATGGTTGCGAAGAACCATCCCGTCGAAAAAATCCGCGCGGTGCTGACGCGTATTTCCAGCGCGGCGGCACAGGCCGGATCGTTTGTGATGACCGAGCAGGCGCCGCAGGTGGCGGGGAAGAGCGGCGCTGGGCTCGTGCTGTCGCGTTCCTATATTGTCGGCACGGTGATGCTGTGGCTCACGTATTTCATGGGTCTCGTGATTTTCTACGCGTCGATCAACTGGATGCCGATCCTGTTGAAGGAAGCCGGCCTGAGCCCGCAGCGCGCGACGCTGATCTCAGCACTGTTCCCGCTCGGCGGCGTGGGCGCGGTGGCGTGCGGGGTGCTGATGGATCGCTTCAACGCGAACCGGATCATTGCCGTGTGTTACGCGCTCACGGCAGTGAGCGTCTACTGTATCGGGCAGGCGGTCGGCAACGTCGGTTTGCTGGTGCTGACCGTGTTCGTGGCGGGCGTATTGATGAACACCGCGCAATCGTCGATGCCCGCGCTGGCCGCCGCGTTTTACCCGACCCAGGGCCGCGGCACCGGCGTCGCGTGGATGCTCGGCATTGGCCGCTTTGGCGGCATCGCAGGGTCCTTCCTCGTTGCGGAACTGGCCCGTCGGCATTTCTCGTTCGCCGGCATTTTCGCGATGATCGCGCTGGCTGGCGTGATCGCATGCATCGCGTTGCTGATCAAGCAGGCGTCGCGCCCCGAACTGGCCGCGCCCGCGCCGCTGGAAACCGGCACGCTCGGCCACTAGGCGCAACGAGGCCGGAACGCGCAGGTCGCGGAACGCGTCGTTACGACGACGCTTCCGCGAGCGCGGGGATACGTCCGGTCGTGAGCAACCCTTCGATCATCCTCGCTTCAGCCTTCGCAATGCTTTCGAGCGACGCGGCCGCCAGCTGGCGCGCAAAGACGTCCAGCGCGAAACACAGCCACGCGTAGTCGGTATCGCTCATTGCCCAGACGCCGTTTTCGCGCGCGGCGGTATCGATCTGCATCATCGCGGCGTGCGCTTCCTGAATTGCCATCCGGTCGCCGCTTTCGTAACCGAGATGGCAAAGCTCCCCGGCGACCAGCAGTTGCCGGCCGAGCGTCGTGAACAGCTCACGCGAGCCATGACCACGGCGGAATGCATCGAGACCGGTATAACACTGCAGCAGCATCGCTTGCGTCACAGGCTCGTGTGCGGCCCGGCTAAACGTGAGCGCGCGCAGCAGCGGCGACATGGCCGGCTGGGTGTATTTGCGGATGTGCGATTTTCCAGACATGATGGTTTGAACCTTCTTCGGTAATGCAGGGCCCCGGCCGTACGCGTTGAAAATGGAACCGGGGGCCTCGGACCAGAGTCCGTGCGGGCATGATGATCGCCGACAATTAAGGCAGGCTTAAAGCATATCGCGCGCGGATGCGTTCGCCGTGCATGGCGCCCGAAGACGAAAAAAAGCCCCGTTCCGCGAGGGAACAGGGCCTGAGAGGATGGAGCGTCGTGCGGACTCGTGGAAGCCCGCCGACGTATCGCCATCGCATGCAACGTGGTTGTTACTATCTTGACTGCCTGTTACCGGCATCCGGTCCTTCTTTTGTTGCGCTCAGCAAACCCCAGATACTTTTTATCTGAATGCGCTTCATCGACGCGCTGCCAGTGCTGCTACGTCTACAGCCACTACATGAAAAAACGGTCAACGGTACGGTTCAACGCGACGCGGAGGGGACCGCATCGATGGCGCGGTGATTCGCTCCATGAAAACAAGTGTAGACGCGAAGGCATCCATTCAATCCGGCGAAACGAAGCGGATTTCGCGGGCAATTTGATGAATTGCCGGACATCGCGCGACGCGTTGCCCGGCTGTGCTTTCGTCCGCACCGCGTGATTTGAACCGTTGCGGGGAACGTCAAGCGCCGCGCACGAGGCAGGGCCGCTTGTTGTCGAACTTCCAGTTCGGGATCAGATACTGCATGGCGACGCCGTCATCGCGCGCGCCGAGGCCATGCTGTTGATACAGCGCGTGGGCTTTTTCGAGTGCATCCATATCGAGTTCGACGCCGAGGCCCGCCTTTTCCGGCACCTTCACCTTGCCGCCGACGATCTGCAGCGGGTTGCGTGTCAGAAACTGTCCGTCCTGCCAGATCCAGTGCGTGTCGATGGCGGTGATCTTGCCCGGCGCGGCGGCCGCGACCTGCGTGAACATCGCGAGCGAAATGTCGAAGTGGTTGTTCGAATGCGAACCCCACGTGAGGCCCCAGTCGTTGCACATCTGCGCGACACGCACCGAGCCCTGCATCGTCCAGAAGTGCGGATCGGCAAGCGGAATGTCGACGGATTGCAGCTGGATCGCGTGACCCATCTGGCGCCAGTCCGTCGCAATCATGTTGGTGGCGGTCGGCAGGCCGGTTGCACGGCGGAATTCAGCCATCACTTCGCGGCCCGAGTAGCCGTTCTCCGCGCCGCACGGGTCTTCCGCATAGGCGAGCACGTCGTGTTTGTCGCGGCAAAGGCGGATCGCTTCGGCCAGCGACCACGCGCCATTCGGATCGAGCGTCACGCGGGCGTTCGGAAAGCGCTCCGCCAAGGCGGTCACCGCTTCGATTTCGGCATCGCCGGCAAGCACGCCGCCTTTCAGCTTGAAGTCGTTAAAGCCATAGCGCGCCCGGGCGGCTTCGGCAAGACGCACCACGGCTTCGGGCGTCATCGCTTCCTCGGTGCGCACGCGCTCCCAGTCATCGCGGCCTTCCGCGCCGCTTGCATACGGCAGGTCGGTCTTGTTGCGGTCGCCGATATAGAACAGATATCCGAGCATTTCGACTTCGTCGCGTTGCTGGCCTTCGCCGAGCAGGGCGGCGACAGGCACGCCCAGATGTTGCCCGAGCAGATCGAGCAGCGCGGCTTCGAGCGCCGTTACCGCGTGAATGGTCGTGCGCAGATCGAACGTCTGCAGCCCGCGCCCGCCCGCGTCGCGGTCGGCGAACTGCGTGCGCACCTTGTTGAGCACAGCCTGAAGATTGCCGATCGACTGGCCGACGACGAGCCCACGTGCATCGTCGATGGTCTTGCGGATGCTTTCGCCGCCGGGCACTTCACCCACGCCGGTATTGCCGGCGCTGTCGCGCAGGATCACCACGTTACGCGTGAAGAACGGGCCGTGCGCGCCGCTCAGGTTCAGCAGCATGCTGTCGCGGCCGGCGACGGGCACGACGCGCAGTTCGGTGACCTTTGGCGTGGCGTTCGATTGCAAAGTAGGAGTGGACATGAGCATTGAACCTTGTATGTTGAGAAGCCGGCTGGCGTGAGTCGATGTGTTGTGGGTTGAACATCCGCGCGGGGCGGTCAGTGAGCTTTGCTGTGGAGGGCTTCCAGCGGCGCGTCGCGATTCACGAGACGGTGGCGGGCAAAAAAGCCGGCTGCCGCCGCGATGAGCGATGCCACCCCCAACCCATACAGGCCACCGGAAATCGAGCCGGTGTGCTGCTGGAGGTAACCAAACGCGGCAGGTGCAAAGAACCCTCCAAGATTGCCGACGGAGTTGATGAGCGCAATCACGCCGGCTGCCACGCGGGCATCGAGGTAGCCCTGGGGAATCGGCCAGAAGAGTGACGAAGCCGCCTTGAACCCGATCGCGGAAAAGCAGATGGCGACAAACGATAGGACCGGGTTACCCGACGGCGAAGCGAGCAGCCCGCATGCG
>CALFSF010000608.1 GCA_937917025.1 uncultured Paraburkholderia sp. | reverse complement strand
CTTGCCCGAATCAGGCGCGGTCTTGCCCGTGATGACGTCCATCATCGTCGTCTTGCCCGCGCCGTTCGGCCCGATAATGCAACGCAGCTCACCCACGTCGATCGACAGCGACAACGCATTCAACGCGCGAAAGCCATCGAAACTCACGGTGACGTCTTCCAGATAAAGAATCGCGCCATGCGATACGTCGATCTCGCCAGGCGTAACAACCCTCCCCGTCGAAGCAACGCCGGAGAGCGTGCGCCCACCATCGAACCCGTCAGGCACGGCAAGGTCGGGCACCATCGGATTTTCGTTCATCACGGCTTCCTCCGCCGCACGGCGAGCTCGATCAACCCCATGATTCCGTTCGGCAAAAAGAGCGGCACGAGCACGAAAATCGCACCCAGAAAGAACAGCCAGTATTCGGCGAAGTTCGCCGTGAAAAAGCTCTTCGCGCCATTCACCGCAAACGCGCCAATGATCGGTCCAATCAACGTGCCGCGTCCGCCCACCGCCACCCAGATCGCCATTTCAATCGAGTTGCCCGGCGACATCTCGCCCGGATTGATGATGCCGACCTGCGGCACGTACAGCGCGCCTGCGATCCCGCACAGCACCGCCGACAGCGTCCACACGAACAGCTTGTACGCAAGCGGGCTGTAACCAAGGAACATCAGCCGCGTCTCGCCGTCGCGCACGGCCGTGACGACGCGCCCAAGCTTCGACGTCACGATCGCCCGCGCACCAATGAACGACAGCACGAGCACCGCGAACGTGATCAGCAGGAGCGCGGTGCGCGTGCCGGGATGCGTGATCGGAAAACCCGCGATGCGCTTGAAATCGGTAAAGCCGTTGTTGCCGCCGAAGCCGGTTTCATTGCGGTAAAACAGCAGCATCGCGGCAAACGTCATCGCCTGCGTGATGATCGACAGATACACGCCCTTCACCCGCGAGCGGAACGTGAAAAAACCAAACACCCATGCAATCGCCGCCGGCACGACCACGACCAGCAGCAACGCGTACCAGAGGTGCTGCGTGCCCTCCCAGTACCAGGGCAGCGCATGCCAGTCGAGAAACACCATGAAGTCGGGCAGGTCGCTGCCGTATTTGCCCTCGTGGCCAATCGAGCGCATCAGATACATGCCGATCGCGTAGCCGCCAAGCGCGAAGAAGAGCGCGTGCCCGAGGCTCAGAATGCCGCAATAGCCCCACACGAGATCGAGCGCCAGCGCCGCGATCGCGTAACACATGAATTTGCCGGCCAGCGTCATCGCATACGCGGACAGGTGGAACGCACTCGACTCGGGCAGCACGAGCGCGGTGAACGGCACGCCCAGCCCGATCGCGATGATGAGCGCGATCAGCGCCTGCCACGCGCGGCGCGACAGCAGCGCCGGGCGCGGCGGCAAGCCGGGTGCGAAGCCGGATAGCGCGGCGCGTTCGTCCGGCGCATCCGTACGCGCTGGCGAAACCGGAGCGGAAGAGGTCACCGATGTCATCTCATGCCTCCGCGCTGCGGCCCTTCAAGGCAAACATGCCCTGCGGACGCTTCTGGATGAACAGCACGATCAGCACGAGCACGGCGATCTTCGCGAGCACGGCGCCCCAGAACGGCTCGATCGCCTTGCTGACGAGCCCAAGCCCAAAGCCGCCAATGACGGTCCCGGCCAGTTGCCCGACGCCACCCAGCACCACCGCCATGAACGAATCGATGATGTAGCTCTGCCCCAGGTCGGGACCGACGTTGCCGATCTGCGAAAGCGCGCAGCCGCCGAGGCCCGCGATGCCGGCGCCGAACGCGAACGCATACGAGTCGACACGCGCGGTCTTCACGCCGACGCACGCGGCCATGCGGCGGTTCTGCGTGACGGCGCGCACGAAGAGACCCAGACGGGTTTTCGTCAGCACGGCCCATGCAATGCCCACGACGATCATCGAGAACGCCAGAATCGCCAGCCGGTTATATGGCAGGATCAAACCCGGCAGGACGGTGACGCCGCCGCTCATCCACGAAGGATTCTCGACCTGCACGTTCTGCGCGCCGAACAGCATGCGCGTGGCCTGAATCAGGATCAGGCTGATACCGAAAGTGGTGAGCAGCGTTTCGAGCGGACGCCCATACAGATGCTTGAGCACGAGCCGCTCGAGCACGATGCCGACCAGCGCGGCGGCGGCGAACGAAGCGGGAATCGCAAAGAGCGGATACCAGTCGAACGCACCGGGTGCGAAGCGCTGCACGAGGTTTTGCACCACGTACGTCGCATAGGCGCCGATCATCAGGAACTCGCCGTGCGCCATGTTGATCACGCCGATCAGGCCGTACGTGATCGCTAGCCCCAGCGCCGCGAGCAGCAGCACGCTGCCAAGCGAAAGACCGGCGAACAGCGTCCCTGCGATCTGGCTGCGCCGCTGGATCGAGTCGAGTTCGTCGATGCCGGCCTGCGCGGCCGCGCGCACGCGCTCGTCGCTTTCGATGAACGTGCCGTCGGGTTTCTTCGCGACGAGCGGCCGCAGCAGTTCGTTCATGTCGAGATCATGCCGCGCGGCGACGAGCTGCACGGCTTCGAGGCGCTTCGCCGCGTCGCTGTCGTGCAGCGCGGTCATCGCCCAGAGCGTATCGAGACGCTTCTTGAGGACAGGATCGGTCTCCTTCGCGCGCGCCCGGTCGATCATCGGCTTCATCGCGGCATCCGGGTTCTTCAGCAACGCGTCGATCGCGGCCGCGCGCGCGGCCGGATCGGCGGCGTCGAGCGCAAGGCCCGACACGGCGCCCGCTACCCTCGAGCGCAAAAGATTGTTCAGCGTCACCGGCTGCGCGCCATCGGCGGCCACGGTCTTGCCGGTCACGGCGTCGCGGGCCACGTCGTTATCCTGGATCAGCATCTCGCCGGAATCGGTCGCGAGCGCGTTGTCTTCGGACAGCGCCTTTAGCAGCGCCAGAGAGGGCGCGTCGTGACTGGCAATCAGTTTGTCGATGGCGGCGGACTTCGCATCGAAATCGTCGCCGGCAAGCGGCGCGACATCCGCCGCGCTCAGCGCATGGGCGCTCACCGGCATCAGCGCGACGAGCGCGAGGCCGACGCATGCACGCCCTGCTGACCTGAAAGTAAGAAACGCCATGATGACCTTTGAAGATGAAGCGGCAGGGCGGCGCGGCATCGAACGAGAAACGGTGCCGCGCCGTCGTTACAGCGCTACTGCGGTGCTACCCCGGCAGTGCTACCCCGAAACCGGCCCGCCGCTCACGCGACGCGCGAGCGGCGCAGAAACGCGGGGATCGACGCGACGACGTCCGGCTTGCCCGCGTTGCCCGCGATATACGGGCTCCACGGCTGCGCACGCACGACGGTCTTCGTCTTCCACACGACGTTGAACTGGCCGTCGGCGCGCACCTCGCCGATCATCACCGGCTTGTGCAGATGGTGGTTGCCGTCCATTTCGAGCGTGAAGCCCGAAGGCGCCGCGACCTTCTGGCCGATCATCGCGACGCGCACCTTGTCGACATTCGTGCTCTTCGCTTTTTCGACGGCCTGCTTCCACATATGGATACCGACGAACGTGGCTTCCATCGGATCGTTGGTCACGCGCTTCGCGCCGCCCGGCAGGTTCTGCGACTTGACCCACCCGGCCCACTGTTCCTTGAACTTCGTGTTGGCGGGATTCTTCACCGACATGAAGTAATTCCACGCAGCCAGATTGCCGACGAGCGGCTTCGTGTCGATACCGCGCAACTCCTCTTCGCCGACGGAGAACGCGACGACCGGCACGTCCGTCGCCTTCAGCCCCTGGTTGCCGAGTTCCTTGTAGAACGGCACGTTCGAGTCGCCGTTGACGGTCGAGATCACGGCCGTCTTGCCGCCCTGCGAGAACGTCTTGATGTTCGCGACGATGGTCTGATAGTCGCTGTGGCCGAACGGCGTGTAGACCTCCTGGATGTCGGCTTCCTGCACGCCCTTCGACTTCAGGAACGCGCGCAGGATCTTGTTCGTCGTGCGCGGATACACGTAGTCGGTGCCGAGCAGGAAGAAGCGCTTCGCGCCGCCGCCTTCGGCGCTCATCAGGTATTCGGTAGCCGGGATGGCCTGCTGGTTCGGCGCCGCGCCGGTATAGAACACGTTGCGCGACATTTCCTCGCCTTCGTACTGCACCGGGTAGAAGAGCAGCCCGTTCAGTTCCTCGAACACCGGCAGCACCGATTTGCGCGACACCGACGTCCAGCAGCCGAACACCACCGCGCATTTGTCCTGCGTGAGCAGCTGGCGCGCCTTTTCGGCAAAGAGCGGCCAGTTCGACGCCGGGTCGACGACGACCGGCTCGATCTGCCGGCCCATCACGCCTCCGTTCCTGTTGATATCCGCGATGGTCATCAGCGCGGTGTCTTTCAGCGAAGTCTCCGAGATCGCCATCGTGCCCGACAGCGAATGCAGGATGCCGACCTTGACTGGACCGCTATCCTGGGCGTTTGCGAAAGGACTCTAGCCCGCGAGCGCGAGCGCGCCCGACATCGAACCGAATTTCAGCAGACTGCGACGTTTCATCTGTGCTTCCCCTTGCCATCTGGATGGTGACTGATATGGGCGTCGATATCGCCCCGACGGTTTTAAATGCCTCGTGCCCAACTCCTACTGCAAGGCATGTGCCAAGCGGTAAATTCTTCCTGAAGACCCCGCGAGCCAGTCGTGATGCGGACAGGCGTTTCGTGGCGTCATGCGGCGCGGGGACGAAAGTGGTGCACGACCACAGGTTGCGCATCGCGGCGGTGCGTGCCGCGCTGCAAGCGCGCGCATCGCCCGCCGCGCGGGCGGCGGCGGTGCATCGGCGCAGCGCCGTTGTGCATGCCGCCGCCGGTGCCTACACTAAAAGACCCGCTGGAAGAACGGCTGGACGACCCATCGGCAGACCCACCTTCGAGGAGACACAACATGAATCAGCGCGAAACCCCCGGAACGCCCGATCCATCAGCCGGCGCCGCAGCCGGATCGCTGGACATGGCGGCGTTCTGGATGCCGTTCACGGCGAACCGTCAGTTCAAGGCCGCGCCGCGGCTGCTCACGAAGGCGAAGGGGATGTACTACACGTCGCACGACGGGCGGCGCATCCTCGACGGCACCGCGGGCCTCTGGTGCGTGAACGCGGGCCATTGCCGCGACGAGATCGTCGCCGCCGTGCAGGCGCAGGCCGCCGAGATGGATTTCGCGCCGACGTTCCAGATGGGGCACCCGAAAGCGTTCGAGGCCGCCACGAAGATCGCGAAGCACACGCCCGCCGACCTCAAACACATCTTCTTCGTGAACTCGGGTTCGGAAGCCGTCGACACGGCGCTCAAGATCGCGCTCGCGTATCACCGCTCGCGCGGCGAGGGTCAGCGCACGCGCTTTATCGGCCGCGAGCGCGGCTATCACGGCGTGGGCTTCGGTAGCATTTCGGTGGGCGGCATCGCGCCGAACCGCAAGGCGTTTTCGGGCGCCATGCTGCCGGCCGTCGATCATCTGCCGCACACGCTCAACATCAAGGAAGCCGCGTTCTCCAAAGGCCAGCCGGCGTGGGGCGCGCACCTCGCCGATGAACTGGAGCGGCTCGTGACGCTGCACGATGCGTCGACGATCGCGGCGGTCATCGTCGAACCGGTGGCGGGCTCGACGGGCGTGCTGATTCCGCCGCAAGGCTATTTGCCGCGCCTGCGCGAGATCTGCGACAAACACGGCATCCTGCTCATCTTCGACGAGGTGATCACGGGCTGGGGGCGTCTTGGCACGCCGTTCGCCGCGCAGTACTTCAACGTCACGCCCGACCTGCTGACGATGGCGAAGGGCACCAACAACGCCGCGGCGCCGATGGGCGCCGTCGCGGCCAGTCACAAGGTGCACGACACGATCGTGAACGGCGCGCCGGCCGGCATCGAGCTGTTTCACGGCTACACGTATTCAGGGCATCCGATCGCGGCGGCCGCCGCGTGCGCGACGATCGATCTGTATGAGCGCGAGAACCTGTTCGAACGGGCGGCGCGGATGGCGCCCGTCTTCGAGAAGGCGATCCACGAGCTGCAGGGCGAGCGTCACGTGATCGACGTGCGCAATCTCGGACTCGTGGGTGGCGTGGAGCTGAAACCGCGTGACGGCGCGCCGGGCGCACGTGCGGCCGACGTATTCGTGCGGTGCTTCCAGAAGGGCGTGCTGACGCGCTATACGGGCGACATCCTCGCGTTTTCGCCGCCGCTCATCATCGACGAAGCGCAGATCGACGAGATCTTCAGGACGGTGGCGGAGGTGCTGCGCGAGACCGACTAGCGGACCTTTGCGTTTGCATGGCTGCAATGAAAAAACGGGCGTCTCCGTGTTGGGGACGCCCGTTTTTCATGTGCGGCTGTAATGACTCAGTAAGTCGGAACCGACGGATCGACCTGACGCGACCAGGCGTCGATGCCGCCTTGCAGATTGAACACTTTCGTGTGGCCGCGCGATTCGAGGAACATCGCGACCTGCGCGCTGCGTGCGCCGTGGTGGCAGACGCAGACGATTTCCGCGTCGTCTTCGAGTTCCTCGCTGCGCGCCGGGATTTCGCGCATCGGGATCGACATGCTGCCGGCGATCTTCGCGGTTTCGATTTCCCAGGGCTCGCGCACGTCGAGCAGGACGGGCGCGGCGCGCGACGTGTCAGCGAGCCATTCGGCCAGAGCGGAAGCAGTCAGGTTTTGCATCAGATGAATAATCCGTTACGTCGATGGGGCAGCGTTCAGAACTTGAAGCGCGGCGGCTGCACGGCGTTGATGAGCGGCTCGACATAGGTTTCGAATACGTCGGAGACGCGGTACTGCTTCTCGTCGATGCGCGTGATGATCTGCGCCTTCATGACCGGCGCGGTGCCGACGAACGCGGCCAGACGGCCGCCGACTTTCAGCTGGTCGAGGATTTCCTGCGGCAGAACCGGCAGGCCGCCCGACACGCAGATCACGTCGTAAGGCGCGGCGCCCGCCCAGCCGCGCGATGCGTCGCCGGTGGCGACTTCGGCGTTCAGCACGCCGTTGTTCGCGAGATTCGTGCGGGCGAGTTCGGCGAGTTCGGGTTCGATGTCCACCGTCAGCACGTGATGCGCGCGGTGCGCGAGCAGCGCGGCCATGTAGCCTGCGCCTGCACCGATTTCCAGCACGCTTTCGTGCTTCCTGACAGCCAGTTCCTGCAGCACGCGTGCCTCGACGCGCGGCGCCAGCATGTGCTGGCCGGCGGGCAGCGGCACTTCGAAATCGACGAACGCCATGTTCGCGTAGGCCCGGGGAACGAAGTTCTCACGCTTGACGATCGAGAGCAGGTTCAGCACGTCCTGGTCCAGCACTTCCCAGGGACGAATCTGCTGTTCGATCATGTTGAAACGCGCTTGCTCGATATTCATGATTGTTTTCGACGGGTTGAAATGCAGCCGGAAGGGGTGGGGAACTGCGGGATTGTACCAAACCGGGGGCGGGTTCCGTGTTGGGGTGGGCAGGAAGGGCCGCCGCCGCCCTCCGTATAAATCCCTACACATTCGACCTTGAGATTCCGCGTCATCTCGACCAAAAATGTAATCGATTACATTTTCGGGGGTGAACACCCGTGTCGAGACCGCGCCAGCGCGACGTTGCATCGCTTCGAACGCCGGAGGACATGTCGATTGCCGGCGTGGCCGAGCAGGCCGGCGTCTCGGTCGCCACTGTCTCGCGCGTGCTCAACGGGCACTCGAACGTCCGGCCCGAGACGCGCGATCGCGTGCTTGCCGCCGTGCAGACGAGCGGCTATCGCGTCAACGATCTCGCGCGCAACCTGCGCACCGCCGAAAGCCGCCTGATGCTCACGATGGTGCCGGACTTCGGCAATCCCTTTTACGCGGAAGTGGTGCGCGGCATCGATGCCGTCGCGCGTCAGCATGGCTATTTCATGTTGCTTTGCGACACCGGCGCCGATCCCGGGCGCGAGCGCAGCTACTTCGAGATGCTGCGGCGCCACCGTGCCGACGGCGCGATCTGCCTCGATCCCGACACGGTTCAGCACGCGCTCGCCGAAGACGCGGGAACGCTGCCGTGGGTCGCGTGCTGCGAGTTCGATACCGACATGGGCGTGCCGTGGGTCGGCATCGACAACTATCGCGCAGCCGGTGACGCGGTGAGGCATCTGCTGTCGCGCGGACGCCGTCGCGTCGGTCTCATCAATTCGGATGACGGTTATCTCTACGCGCGTCAGCGTCAGGAGGGCTATCTCGACGCATTGCGCGACGCCGGCGTACACCCGTTGCCTGCCTGGCGCCGCAACGTCTACAGCCTCGACTACGAAGCCGCCGCGGCCGCCGCCGCGGAACTCGCGCGGCAATCGGGCGAAGACGCGCCCGATGCGATCTTCACCGTATCGGACACGCTCGCGATCGGCGCGATCAACGGCTTGCGCAGCGTCGGCAAACGCACGCCGGCCGATGTCGCGGTGGTCGGCTTCGACGACATCTCGGTGGCCGCGCAGATCGATCCGCCGCTCACCACGATCGCGCAGCCGATGCGCGAACTCGGCGAGACGGCCGCGCGGCTGTTGCTCAGGCGTCTCGCGGACCCGGCGGCCAGCGTGCCGGGCGTGCTGTTGCCGCACCGGCTCGTCGTGCGGCTAAGCGCGTGACGGCGACCCCATGAAGGAGCAGAGCGCGCGATGAGTCTCTCGATCCGCTTCGACGACATCCGCAAGGATTTCGGCCCGGTGCGCGTCCTGCACGGCGTGTCGTTCGATCTCGCGCCCGGGCGCATCTATGGCCTGCTCGGCGAGAACGGCGCCGGCAAGTCGACGCTGATGAAGATTCTCGCCGGCTACGAAAGCGCAACCGAAGGCTCGCTTTCCGTCGATGGCGCCACCCAGCACTTCACCAGTTCGCGCGATGCTGAAGCCGTGGGCATCGTGCTGATCCATCAGGAATTCAACCTGGCCGATCATCTGTCGATCGTCGAGAACATGTACCTCGGGCACGAGAAAAAGCGCGGCTGGCTGCTCGACGAAGGCGCGATGAAAAAAGAGGCAGCGCGTTATCTCGAACAGGTCGGCCTGAATAAATCGCCCGATACGCAGGTGCGCAGCCTGATCGTCGCGGAAAAGCAGATGGTGGAGATCGCCAAGGCGCTGTCGCGTCGCGCGCGCTTTCTCATCATGGACGAACCGACCGCGACGCTCACGCCATCGGAGACCGAGCGGCTCTTCACGCTGATGCTGAAGCTGAAGGCCGATGGCGTGACGATCGTCTACATCTCGCACAAGCTCGACGAAGTCGAGCACATCACCGACGAGGTGATCGTGATGCGCGACGGCCGCTTCGTCGCGCGCGGCGAAACGTCGAGCCTCGCGCGGCAGCAGATGGCGAACCTGATGGTGGGGCGCGACGTCTCCGACATGTTCCCGGACAAAACCCCGCCCGCACCGGATGCGCCGGTCGCGATGCGAGTCGACGGGCTCGTCGTGCCGGGCTGGGTCGAGTCGCTGTCGTTCGAGGTCCGTGCGGGCGAGATACTCGGCTTCGCGGGCCTCGTCGGCGCGGGCCGCACCGAAGCGTTCGAAGCGATGCTCGGCCTGCGCAAACGCACGGCGGGGCGCATCGAGCTCGCGGGCCGCGCGGTCGAGATTCACAATCCGCTCGCGGCGATGCGGCATGGTCTTACGTATCTGAGCGAAGACCGCAAGAACAAGGCGCTGCACGTCAATCTGAACCTGCAGGACAACCTGACGCTGATGACGCTCGATCGCTATGCGCATCCGTTCCTCGACGCAAAAGCGGAACGCGCGGCGCTGAAAGCGGGCATCGCCGAATTCGGCATCCGCACGGGCGACCCGTCGATCCGCGCGCGCATGCTGTCCGGCGGCAACCAGCAGAAACTCGCGCTCGCGAAGTTCCTGCATCCGGACCCGAATGTCGTCGTGCTCGACGAACCGACGCGCGGCGTCGACGTCGGCGCGAAGCGCGACATCTACTTTCTGATCCACCGGCTCGCCGCGCAGGGGCGGGCGGTGATCGTGATCTCGTCCGAGCTGATCGAGCTGATCGGCCTGTGTCATCGCGTCGCCGTGATGCGCACGGGCCGGCTTCAAACGACGCTCGCGCTCGACCAGCTAACCGAAGAGGAGTTGATTGCCCATGCAACCGGCACACACTGAACCAGGGCAAGCGGGCCGTGCGATGCGCCTCGCGCGCCGGCTGCACGGGCTCGGTCCGCTGCTTGGCCTGATCGTCCTGTGCGTGGGCGGCCAGTTGCTCAACCACGACTTCGCGACCATCGACAATCTCATGAACGTGCTCACGCGCACGTCGTTCATCGGCATCATCGCGGTCGGCATGACGTTCGTGATCATTTCGGGCGGCATCGACCTGTCCGTCGGATCGATGGCCGCGCTGATCGCGGGCAGCATGATCTACGCGATGAACGTGCTTGCCCGCGGGCTCGGCGGCCACACGATCGCGCCGCTCCTGATCGTGATGATCGGCATGGTGCTGGCGCTCGTGCTGGGCGGCGCGTTCGGCATCGCGCATGGCCTGCTGATCACGAAAGGCCCGATCGAGCCGTTCATCGTGACGCTCGGTACGTTCGGCATCTTTCGCGCGGTGCTGACGTGGCTCGCGGACGGCGGCGCACTCACGCTCGACAACTCGCTCTCCGACCTCTATGGCCCCGTGTATTACGCAAGCGTGTTCGGCGTGCCGATACCGATCTGGGTGTTCCTGATCGTCGCGGCGGGCGGCGCGTTGATCCTGAACCGCACCGCGTTCGGACGGCATGTGCAGGCGATCGGCTCGAACGAACAGGTCGCGCGCTATGCGGCCATTCGCGTGGATCGCGTGAAGATCGTCACGTACATGCTGCTCGGTATCTGCGTGGGCGTGGCGACGGTGCTGTACGTGCCGCGGCTCGGTTCCGCCACGCCGACAACGGGCCTCCTGTGGGAACTGGAGGCGATTGCGTCAGTGGTCGTCGGCGGTACCGCGCTCAAGGGCGGCGAAGGCCGGGTGCTCGGCACGGTGATCGGCGCCGTGCTGCTTTCGGTGATCGCGAACATTCTCAACCTCACGAGCATCATCAGCGTGTATCTGAACGCGGCGGTGCAGGGCGTCGTCATCATCATCGTCGCGTTCCTGCAGCGCGGACGGCGCTGATCGAACATGCGGTTTCAAAAGCAGACCGCAAACCGCAAATCGCAGGCAGGCAGCAGGCAGCTTGAACCGCAGTACCCGGCGCACATGGCCGGCACCTCAAAAACCGGGCGCACGATGCGCCTCACGACAGGAGACACAACATGAAGCAGGTCATTCGGGCGATCAGTGCCGGCGTGCTGGCGTTGGGCATTCTCGGTACGGCGGGCGCGGCACGGGCGGACGACAAGGTCATATTGGGCGTCGCGATTCCGACGGCCGATCACGGCTTCACGGGCGGCATCGTCTGGTGGGCGAACAAGGCGAAGACGGACATGGAGAAGGCGCATCCGGATCTGAAGGTGATCCTGAAGTCGTCGGCGAGCGCGCCGGAGCAGGCGAACCAGTTGCAGGATCTGGTGACCGTCAACCATATCAACGCGCTCGTGATCTTCCCGCATGAGTCCGCGTCGCTCACGCAGCCGGTCGCGCAGGTGAAGAAGAAGGGCGTCTACGTGACGGTCGTCGATCGCGGGCTGACCGACACGAGCGCGCAGGACGCCTACGTCGCGGGCGACAACACCGCGTTCGGCCGGCTCGCGGGCGAGTACTTCTGCAAGTCGCTGAACGGCAAGGGCGACATCGTCGCGCTGCGCGGCATTCCGACCACGCTGGATAACGAGCGCTACAACGCGTTCACGAAGGCGTTGTCGGCGTGTCCCGGCGTGAAGGTGCTGGACGCGAAGTACGCGAACTGGAATCGCGACGACGCGTTCAAGGTGATGCAGGACTACCTGACGCGCTTCAGGCACATCGACGCCGTGTGGTCGGCCGACGACGACATGTCGGTCGGCGTGCTGAAGGCCATCGATCAGGCAAAGCGCACCGACATCAAGGAAGTGCTCGGCGGCGCGGGGTCGAAGGACATGATCAAGCGCGTGATGGATGGCGACAAAATCATCAACGCCGACGTGACCTACTCGCCGAAGTTCATCTACGACGCGATCAAGCTCACCGCCGAAGCACGCCTGAAGGGCGAAAGGCTGCCGGCGACGACGATCGTGCCCTCGGTGCTCGTCACGAAAGACAACGCGAAAGACTACTACTTCCCGGACTCGCCGTTCTGATGGCTTCCGTCTTGCCGCGCGGCCGCGATGGGCGTTGAGCGCATCGCGGCCGCGCGGCGCCCTGAATGTCGAACGCACTATTCATTTCCCGAGGAGCCGCACGATGAAAACCATCAAAGGGCCGGCGATCTATCTGGCCCAGTTCCTGGGCGACAAGGCGCCCTTCGATAACCTCGACAATCTCGCGACGTGGGCCGCGAAGCTCGGCTACAAAGGCATCCAGGTGCCTGCGGATTCGCGCGTGATCGACCTCGAAAAGGCCGCGTCGAGCCAGACGTACTGCGACGAACTGCTCGGCACGGTGGCGGACGCCGGTGTCGAAATCACCGAACTCGCGACGCATCTGCAAGGGCAACTGGTAGCCGTGCATCCCGCCTACGACCAGCTGTTCGACGGCTTCGCCGCGCCGCACGTGCGCGGCAATCCGGCGGCGCGTACCGAATGGGCGATCCAGCAGCTGAAACTCGCGGCGCAGGCGTCGCGCCGTCTCGGGCTCGACACGCACGTGTCGTTTTCGGGCGCGCTCGCGTGGCCGTACGTGTACCCGTGGCCGCAGCGGCCCGCCGGTCTCGTCGAGGCCGCGTTTGACGAACTCGCGCGCCGCTGGCAGCCGATTCTCGACGCGTTCGACGAGGCCGGTGTCGACCTCGCGTACGAGCTGCATCCGGGCGAAGACCTCCACGACGGCGTGACGTTCGAGCGGTTTCTGGAGCGCGTGGATGGGCATCGTCGTGCGAACATCCTGTTCGATCCGAGCCACTACGTGTTGCAGCAGCTCGATTACCTGTCGTTCATCGATATCTATCACGAGCGCATCAAGGCCTTTCACGTGAAGGATGCGGAGTTTCGTCCGACGGGCAGGGCCGGCGTGTATGGCAGCTATAGCGGCTGGACCGAGCGGCCGGGGCGCTTTCGCTCGCTCGGCGACGGCCAGATCGACTTCGGCGCGATCTTCTCGAAGATGGCGCAGTACGACTATCCGGGCTGGGCGGTGCTCGAATGGGAGTGCGCGCTGAAGCATCCGGAAGACGGCGCGCGCGAAGGCGCGGAGTTCATCCGACGGCACATCATCCGCGTCGCCGAAAAGTCGTTCGACGATTTCGCGGACAGCGGCGTCGATCAGGCGCAGATCAAAAAGGTGCTGGGGCTGTGAGAGCGGCGTCAGTCACGCATCAGGGAGCATCCGATGACACGTAAATTGCGGTTGGGCATGGTGGGCGGCGGGCAGGGCGCTTTTATCGGCGCCGTGCACCGGATCGCCGCGCGCCTCGACGACCGGTTCGAACTCGTGGCGGGCGCGCTCTCGTCCGACGCGGCGCGCGCGCAGGCGAGCGCAGCGGAAGTGGGCATCGCGCGCAGCTACGCGGACTGGCGCGAGATGGCAAAGGCCGAAGCGGCCCGCGACGACGGCATCGACGCCGTCGCGATCGTCACGCCGAATCACTTGCATGCGCCGGTCGCAACGGCATTTCTCGAAGCGGGCATTCATGTGATCTGCGACAAGCCGCTCGCGATTTCGCTGGCGGAAGGCGAGGCGCTCGCCAGGCTCGCGCGCGAAAAGAAAAAGCTGTTCGCGCTGACGCACACGTATTCGGGTTATCCGATGGTGCGGCACGCGCGCGAACTCGTCGACGCGGGCGAACTGGGCGACATCCGCGTCGTGCAGGTCGAGTACGCGCAGGACTGGCTCGCCGAGCCGATCGAAAACGCCGGCACGAACAAGCAGGCGGGATGGCGCACGGACCCGGCGCAATCGGGGCCTGCCGGATGCCTGGGCGATATCGGCACGCATGCGTATCACCTTGCCGCGTTCGTGACGGGCATGGTGCCGAAGGAACTGTCGGCGGAAGTCCACACGTTCGTGCCGGGCAGAAAACTCGACGATCACGTGCAGGTGATGCTGCGTTACGCGAGCGGCGCGCGCGGCATGCTGTG
>CALFSF010000607.1 GCA_937917025.1 uncultured Paraburkholderia sp. | reverse complement strand
GCCGCCCGTGTCCTTGCGCAGCCACAGCGTGTGAAGCGCAGCGGCGGCGCTGATGGTGACGGCTTTGTCCGTCGGTGCGCGCAGGACATCCTCGGCGCCGATTCTCCCATTCGGACCCGTGCCCGCGATCGCGACCAGTTGCACCCCGCGTTCACGCGCAACCCGTCGGGCCGCTGGCGTCGCGCGCAACGGACCATCAGGGCTCGCGCCCGCGACCTCGCCCGAGGGACCCGCTGCGATTGCGGGCGCGGGTTGCGGGGAGGCTTTCATTTCATCTTGCGCGGACGATGCGTCTTCCGCCCCGCCGTGTTCCTGAAGCGCTTCGCCACTCGCGTAGATCCACGCGACCGCCGTGCCGACCGGCACCGTCTTGCCGACCGGCGCACTGATCTGGCGGATCACGCCGCTCGCGGGCGCGTCGATCTCCATCGTCGCCTTGCTGGTCTCGATCTCGAAGATCAGCGTGCCTTCGCGCACCTCGTCGCCTTCGCTCACGTGCCACGCCGCGATCATTCCTTCGGTCATGTCCATGTCGACGCGCGGCAGGATCACTTCTGTCGGCATGTCAGGTCCTCCCGCGAACCGCACGCCGCGCCGCCGCGACGATGTCACCGACCTGCGGCACCGCCGCCTTTTCCAGCTCGGGGTTGTAGGGCAGCGGACAATCCGCGCCGCCAAGCCGGATCACCGGCGCGTCGAGATAGTCGAACGCCTCGCTCTCGCACGCAATCGAGGCCACCTCGGCGCCGATGCCCAGTTGCTGCACGCCTTCGTACACGCAGATGAGCCGCGACGTCTTGCGGATGCTCGTGATGATCGCGTCGCGATCGATTGGCCGCACGCTGCGCAGGTCGATCACTTCGGCGTCGATGCCCTCCTGTTCGAGCGTCGCGGCGGCTTCGAGCGAGCGGATCGCCATCATCGATGTCGCGACGATCGTCACGTCGCGGCCCGCGCGCCGGATCGCGGCCTTGCCGATCGGTTCGGTGTAGTAGCCTTCGGGAACCGGCCCCTTGCTCTTGTAGAGCAGCTTGTGCTCGAAGATCATCACCGGGTCCGGGTCTTCCAGCGCGGCGAGCAGCAGGCCCTTGGCGTCGTGCGGCGTGCTCGGCTGGATCACCTTCAAACCCGGCACGTGGGCGAACCACGCTTCGAGACTCTGGCTGTGCTGCGCGGCCGCGCCGGTTCCCGAGCCCGCAGGAAAGCGCATGACGAGCGGCACCGACACTTCGCCGCCCAGCATGAAGCGCATCTTCGCGGCCTGATTGACGATCTGCTCCATCGCGAGCGTCGCGAAATCGGAGAACTGGAATTCGTAGATCGGGCGCGATCCCGTCATCGCCGCCCCGACCGCGATGCCCGCGCCGCCCATTTCCGAGATCGGCGTATCCATCACGCGATCAGCGCCGAAACGCTGATACAGGTCACCCGTGACCTGAAACGCGCCGCCGTACACGCCGATGTCCTCGCCCATCAGGAACACGCGCTCGTCGCGCTCCATCGCGATCGCCATGCCTTCCTGGATCGCCTGCGCATACGTGAGCTCACGTATTGCTTCATGCACTTCGGCACTCATGACTGGCTCCCGGCTGCGGCCATGGTGGTTTGCGGGCCCGCTTCGGAATAGACGTAGCGGGTCAGTTCGGACAGCTTCGGCGACGGGCTCGACTGCGCGAACTCGAGGCCTTCCTGGATCTGCGCTTCGACTTCGTCGTAGAGCGCGGCAAGCGTCGCCTCGTCCGACATGCCGTATTGCAGCAGCGTCTGCTGGAACCGCGCGATCGGATCGCGCTCGCTCCACGCGTCGATTTCCTCGCGTGTGCGGTAGCGGTTGCGGTCGCTCTTCGAGTGACCGCGCAGCCGGTACGTTTCGCATTCGAGCAGCGTCGGGCCTTCGCCCCGGCGCGCGCGCGCCACTGCCTGCTCGCTCGCTTCGAGGACGTCGACGAAACTATTGCCGTCGACCGTGACGCCCGGAATGTCATAGGCGAGCGCGCGTTGCGCGATGCGCGGCACGGCCGTCGAACGTTCGACCGACATCGACATCCCGTACTTGTTGTTCTCGCAGACGAAGATCACCGGCAGCTTCCAGATCGCCGCGAAGTTCAGCGATTCGTGGAACGCGCCTTCGTTGTTCGCGCCGTCGCCGAAAAAGCACATCACGACGGAATCCTTGCGCTGCTTTTTGACCGACAGCGCCGCGCCGACCGCGATCGGCATGCCGCCGCCCACGATGCCGTTCGCGCCGAGGTTGCCGCGCGTCACGTCGGCGATGTGCATCGAGCCGCCGCGGCCGCGGCAATAGCCGGTTTCCTTGCCGAAGAACTCGGCGAACATCCGCTTTGGATCGGCGCCCTTGCCGATGCAGTGGCCGTGACCCCGATGCGTCGACGTGATGTAGTCCGCATCGGTGAGCGGCAGCGTCGCGCCGATCGCGCTGGCTTCCTGGCCGATCGACAGATGCATCGTGCCGTGGATCAGCCCGCGCATGTACGCCTGCTCGGCGCTTTCCTCGAAGCGGCGCACGAGGATCATCTTGCGCAACGCCTCGCGCAGCACTTCGGGGGCGTGGCGGCGCAATACGGACGGCATCGCGGCGGACGGACGCGTCGGTGATTCTGCGACCTCATTCATGTTTTTTCTCCTGTCGACCGGAGTTCGCGCTTTAGCGCGTTACTCCGGTCCCATACAAAACGGTCGCTGTGTAGCCAACGCTCACGCAGCGACGGCGGCTTTACCAAACACCATCTCGTCCTGACGACGGCGCAACTCAACGATTGGCGACGCGGCATCGACCGCGCAGTTGCGATACGTGAGCAACTCGCCGCGCCGGATCGGCTGCGTCACGCGGCCGTTCTCGATCAGCCCGCACGGCACCGCGTCCTGCGCGCGCGCGTCGCCCACCGACATCGCCCACGCGCGATACGTGTATTCGCCGATCGCATCGAGCCGCTCGCCCGGCTGCAGATCCTTCTTCGCCACCGCGCAGACCTCGACGACCGGCACCGGCAGCGGCTCCATGTCGGCGCGGCCGTAGAGCACGACGCGCGCGCACGTCAGCGGCACTTCGAGGCTCGTCAGGTGATACGGGCGATAGAACGTGTAGTACGGACCCTCGCCGAGACGCAGGTCCTCCATGCGCTCGCGCAGCCGCGGATGCGCCATCTCGGCGACGACGAACACCCCCGGCGCCACGCCCTTGCCGATCGTGTAATCGACCACGCCCTTGCGCGAGAGGATCCCGCCGTCCTCCACCGGACACAGCACCTTGTGCAACTGGTCGAGCGTCGCGGACGGCCCATGCATGCCCGGCACGTCCGGCGTGAGTCCGGTTGCGTTGCCGATCGCGGCCATCTCGACGGCCGTCTTCGAACCGTCGACGAACTCCACCAGCATGCGCGGGTTCATGTTGCGGCGACGCGCCTCTTCCAGGTAGGCGTCTGGCGTCGCCTCGATGTTGAGCGGATTGTTCTTGCCCTTGCCGGCGGCGACGATCGGATAGCCGAGCGCGCTCACGAACTGGATCAGCTCGATGGTCGAACTGGGTTCGTCGCCGGCGCCCAGCGAATACACGACGCCAAGCCGCTGCGCCTCGCGACGCAGGTACGCGCCGATCGTCACGTCCGCCTCGACGTTCATCATCACCAGATGCTTGCCGTGCTCCATCGCGACAAGACCGATCTGCGCGCCGACCGCGGGCTTGCCGGTCGCGTCGATGACGACGTCGATCTGCTCGCTCGTACACACCGCATTCACGTCCTGGGTGATCGCGATGTGGCCGGCTTCGATCGCCTGCGTCAACGCACTTTGCGTGTCGACCACGCGATAGCCCTCGTCGGCGCCGTTCGCGACCTTCACCGCCGCGCACGCCGCCTCGGTGCGCAACTCGGCGATCGCGCCGATTTCGAGGCCGTGCATCTGCCGGACCTGGGTGACGATATCCGTGCCCATCTCGCCGCTGCCGATCAGGCCGATACGGATTGGACGGCCGGACGCGGCACGCTTTTCGAGGTCGGCGGCGAGGCCGCTGGGGGTGATGTTGTGCATGAGCATGTCTCCACAAATGCTGCGCGCGAAACGCGCGGGAAGTGTTCGAGGACTTTCGTCTATGACGGCCACGACAGAACTTATGTATTTTAGAATAGCAGTATGTTCACTAAAAGACCAAGGCCGGATTGGGCGAAAACGCTGGTTTTGGGGGTAGGACTTACCCCTGGACCGACGGGATCGAGACAGGCTGAAGGAGAAAGGACGGATGCTGGCGGACGCGAGGCGATCGCCGCGTTGATGGTTCATCTGCGCGAATTGGCGCGTCGGGCGGGCGTGTGCGAGGGGATGTCGCGGGGGGAAAATCGGGAACTGATGCGGGATGCGGGATGCGGCGCGCGCGCGTCTGGTTAACTCCGCGCGATGAAAGCGAAGGAATGGCAAGCGGGGCGGGATCGGGACGTACCGCGCCGTTTAATTGCGACGGCTGCTCCGCATCGCTATCCGCGAAAGCGGTCCCGGCAAGACTCGATCCAGGAAAAGCCGCCGATCCAGCCGCCGGACGCGCGCGAACTACGCGATCCCGTCCGGGCCTGCGAGTTTGAGCACGTCTTTTGCGGTGTACTCGTCGGTGATGAGGACCGTGGGTTTCAGCAGCTTCAAGGCACCGGCCAGCGCCTGCACCTTGCTCGCCCCGCCCGCTGCCAGCACGCGCACCGGCACTTTCTTGATGATGTCGAGCGGCACCGACATCACGCGCTCGTTGATCGGATGATCGACGAGTTCACCGTTCGCGTCGAAAAAGTTGAACAGCACGTCGCCGACCGCGCCCGCCTTGATGACCGACGCGCGATCCGCATTGCTGATGAACTTCGACTGATGCGACGTCGCGTCCGGCCCGGTCCCCGCCGCGCTGAGCACGACCGCATCCAGCGATTTCGCGAGCTCGAAGATATCGCCGAGCCCGCATCGCTCGATCAGGGCTTCGCGCGTGGCCGCGCTGTCGACGACGAGCGGCGCGGTCATCAGATAGCAATCCGCCTGATAGAGCGATGCAAAGCGCCACGCGAATTCGGCCGGATTGAACTTGCGCGCCTTCATGATGCCGCCGAGCAGCGACACCACCGAGACGTCATCGACCGTGCGCTCGTTCATGAACGCGAGCGAACTGACGAGCGTGCGCCCCCAGCCCACACCGATACGCAGGTTGGGCCGCACGAGCGACGACACATAGGCGCCCGTCGCCGCGCTCACCGGCCCCGTGGCATCCGCGCCGCGCGACGACAGCGGCACGACGATGACCTCGCCGACGCCGAAGCGCTTTTCAAGCAGACGCTCCGCCTCGACGCATTCGGCGAGACGGTCGCCGATCGAAATCTTCACCTCGTTGCGCTCGCGCGCGGCGGCGAGCAACCGCACCACCGTCACCCGTCCAACGCCGAGTTTCAGGGCGATTTCGTTCTGCGTCATCTCCTCGACGAAGTACATCCACGCCGCGCGCAGGCGCAACCGGCGCGCGGGATTCTGCTCGTCGCTTTCGATCGGCTCAGGGGCAATACTCGCTTTCGCCAAGCTCGGCTCCTATGATGAATAAAGTCAGTCTTGCGACTGAACACTTGTGCTATCTTAACTTCAAATGTTGCAACCCAGAGACGCCCATGGAGTCGAAATCGCCCTTGCCGCAGCACCTAGGCCGCGACATCAGCCAACTGGGGCTCGCACTGAGAGATTGTGCGCGTCAGCTTCGTTATGCGGCACGCAATGTGCCCGGACCGATCAAGAGCGACCGGCCCGTCACGACACGCTCGCCTGCCACGCAAACTTCCCGGGCACCCTCGCATCTCTCGCTGGAGTCCGTCGCGCAACTCGCCGATGGCCTGATCGAAACCGCCGAGTCGTTTGCCGGCCACGCCGTGCCGCCGCTTCAGGATCACTGGAAGTCGCCGGTTCCGCTCGATGCGCTGACGGGCTATCTCAGCCAGCCGGGCAATCAGGCGAAAACGTTGCGCAGGTTTTCGACGACGTACTACGCGGCCGCCAAACGCATGATCATGCAGTGCGGCGCCACCGACGTACTCATCTTCGAACATCGCATCAGCAGCGCGTTCGAGTCCCTGAACGCGTCGTGCCACGCACCCGGCACGCAGTTGACCCCGGTTTGCGCCGATGCCGCGACTTCGCGTAGCGCGCTGTGCCGCGTGGGCGCGCAACTCGTCCTTTCGCTGATCGACCAGCAGCCGATCCGCAGCACGCGCTTCGATGTCCTTCCCGATGCCAGCGCGCCCTGGTGGCTCGTGACCGAGCCGAACGCATACGTGTTCCTGATGCTCACGATCGCCTCGCTCGCAAAAGACATCTGCCCCGCCGGGCTCGTGACCGAACCGGACGCCGTGATGCACTTTTTCGCCGACGTGACCGGCGCCCGCGAAGCCGCGTTCCGCCGCGCGCTGAAGGAACGCGAACCGCTCGAGGCATTGAGCGACGAAATCGAACATGTCGTCACGCACCTTTGCTAAAAACCTGCGCGCGCAATCCGTGCGCGCGTGAACGGGAGCCTTGATGGGCCAGCCGCTCAGCAGCATTCACACCCGCGAAGCCGGCACGTGGGACCGCGTGCGCAAACTCACCCTTTGCCGCCAGTTGTTGCAGCAATGTTGCGACGAATATCGCGAGCGGCACGGCGTGCGCATCGAAATCGACGACCGCCGGTTCACCGACGCGTTTTTCGCGTGGCTCGACGTGGTCTCGCACCACGCCGGCTACCGCAGGCGGAACGCACCCGACTACTTCCAGTTCGCGTTCGGCCTGCTGCTGCGCGACCTGCTGCGCGACAAGGCTGTTCACGTGAGCACGGAACCCTCCCCGCACCTGCAACCCGCGAAGGACGATATCGCCAGCTGGTGGCCGGTGGGCTACCTGCTCACCTGGTTTTGCATCGGCACGCTCAAGCACGTCATGCGCGAAGAGTGCGCGCTCGAGGTCCAGCCGGCCGACGCGCTCTCGCAGCGCGACGTGTGGCAGTCGTTTCGCGAAAACATCGTCGAGGAGCCGAGCCTCGCGATCGCGTACTTCGACCGGTTCATGGGCAGCGAGCCCAACTGGCGCGAACCCGGCCAGGTGCTCAACCGGCCCGGCGCGGCAAATCCCGACACGCATACGTAATCTCCTTTCCCGATTTTCCAGGTTCGAGAATAGCGCCGTGCGCGTACCGGCGGCAGTCGGCCGGATGGCCAGGTTGCAGGTGCGCGACCCGCGTAAACCTGGCCAGATGGCGTGGCCCGTCCGGCCGAAGCGACGCGGGGGCTCGCGTGGCGTAAAATACGCGCTTTCCTGACAATCTCGCCAACATGACGCTCGCCTCCACTCTTGAGATCATCGCCGAACTGAAGGCCGGCCGGATGGTGATTCTCGTCGACGAAGAAGACCGCGAAAACGAGGGCGATCTCGTGATCGCCGCCGAATTCATCACGCCGGAAGCGATCAATTTCATGGCACGCTACGGTCGTGGGCTGATCTGTCTGACGCTCACGCAGGAGCGCTGCAAACAGCTCAACCTGCCGCTCATGACATATCGCAACGGCACGCAGTACGGCACGGCGTTCACGGTCAGCATCGAAGCGGCCGAAGGCGTGACAACCGGCATTTCCGCCGCCGACCGCGCGCGCACGATCGCCGCGGCCGTCGCGCATGACGCCCGCGCCGAGCACATCGTGCAGCCGGGCCACGTGTTCCCGATCATGGCGCAGCCCGGCGGCGTACTGGTGCGCGCCGGTCACACCGAAGCCGGTTGCGATTTCACGGCGCTCGCGGGCCTCACGCCCGCCGCGGTGATCTGCGAGATCATCAAGGACGACGGCACGATGGCGCGTCTGCCCGACCTCATCGCGTTCGCGCAGGAGCACAACCTGAAGATCGGCACG
>CALFSF010000606.1 GCA_937917025.1 uncultured Paraburkholderia sp. | reverse complement strand
CTGATCCCCCGGCACACCACCGCCCATGACACAGGGCTCATTCATCCCACTCCGCGCTGCGCGCGTCGCGGAGCGGGGTGGATGACGGCCTTGTCACGGACGTGGACCGCGCGCGGGACGCAATCGCGCGGGGACCGATGCCGGGTGAAGTGCGGGGGCGACACTTCATGGGTTGCCATTCCCCAGCGATGATGCACCGGGAAAAGATGGCCTTTCGGAGCGCCTTTCTTTTGCTTACTTTTCTTTGGAAGACAAAGAAAAGTAAGTGCCGCCCCGCACAGGGGCAACACTAATAGACCGACATGAACACAAGGAAAGGCCAAAAACCCAGAGAACAACAAAAAAACCGCCGCCCCGCCAAAGGGGCAGCACAAGCAGACCGATACAACAAAAAAAGGCCCAAAAAAAAATCAAACCGCGACGCGAGGAGCGCCCCTCCGATGGGCCAGTCTCCCAGCCGAATAAGTCTCAAACACAGCGCGATCGTCGCCTAGAAGAGCAAACGCGAACAACAACTCCTCCAGCGATTCACACCGCGCATTGCGCCGCGCCAGCAACGGCGTCCCCGCCGGATCCAGCACCACGAAATCCGCTTCACTGCCCACGGCGAGCGTCCCAACCTTGTCGCCAAGATCCAGCGCCTCCGCGGCACCTGCCGTCGCCAGCCAGAACATCCGCGTAGCGCTCAGATGATGTCCGTTCAACCGCGCAACCTTGTGCGCCTCGTTCATCGTCTGCAACATCGAAAACGATGTACCTCCGCCCACATCCGTCGCCAGCGCCACCGGCATGCCCGCTTCACCCGCCGCATCGAAATCGAACAGCCCGCTGCCAAGGAACAGATTGGACGTCGGACAGTGCGACGCCACCGCGCCCGTCTCCGCCATCCGTCGACGATCCTCGCCATCGAGATAGATGCAGTGCCCGTACACCGCGCGACGACGCAACAACCCATAATGGTCGTAAATGTCCAGATAGCTGCGATGCCCCGGGAACAGCTCGGCCACCCACTTCACTTCGTCCCTGTTCTCGGCAACGTGGCTCTGGATAAACACATCCGGATGCTCGCGCGCAAGCACCCCGCATGCCTCCAGTTGCGCTTCCGTCGAGGTCGGCGCGAAGCGCGGCGTCAACGCGTACATCTGGCGTCCACGGTTGTGCCAGCGGCCAATCAGCTCGGCGCTGTCGTCGTAACCCGATTGCGCCGTGTCACGCAGAAACTCAGGACAGTTGCGATCCATCAGCACCTTGCCCGCCACCATCCGCACATTCCGCGCTTCGCTTTCAGCAAAGAGCGCATCCGCGGATCCCTTGTGCACGGTGCAGTACACCAGCGCCGTCGTCGTGCCGCAGGCAAGCAGCTCGTCGACGAAAAAGCTCGCGGTGTCGCGCGCGTACGCCGGGTCCTCGAAGCGACGCTCCGTCGGGAACGTGTACGTGTCCAGCCACGGCAGCAGTCCGGGCGCCGGCGACGCAATCATGTCGGTCTGCGGATAGTGAATGTGCGTGTCGATAAAGCCAGGCACGATCAGCTTGTCGCGCATCTCGCTAACCTGCGTGCCAGCAGCAAGCTGTTTCGACAGCGCCGCATACGCGCCGCTCGCCACCACGTGACCGTCCTCGACGATCAGAAGACCGTCTTCGTTGAAGACAGCCGCATTGGACGATTGCGCAGGATCGCCATTAAAGGTCAGCAGTTGTGCGCGGTAAGCCGTTTGAGTCATGGAAAAACCGTCTCCGTCATAGGGAATCTAAAGTCTCAAGGCTGGCTCTCCTGCCAGCTCTTGTTGTCAGGGTTCAAGAATGAAAAACCGGGGAATGCGCATGCAACGCAAAACGCAACGCAGCCGCATGCGTCAGGCGTTCCAGTGCGCGTCCAGCTTTTGGACCATCGCGTCGCGTTCTGCCGGCGTCACGAATGAAGCCTCGAAGCTGTTGCGCAAAATCGTGTAGACCTCGGCGTCGTTCAGCTTCAACGCCTCGATGGTCGCCACATAGTTCGCGTTCACGTAGCCGCCGAAATACGCAGGGTCGTCGGAATTCACCGTGACCGCGACGCCGCGATCAAGCAGATCCTTCAGCGTGTGTTTCGTCATGTCGTCGAACACGCACAGCTTGAGGTTCGACAGCGGGCATACGGTCAAGGCCACGCGCGTATCGGCAAGGCGCGTCACGAGCGCGGGATCCTCGATGCTGCGCACGCCGTGATCGACACGGTCCACCTTCAGCAGATCGAGCGCTTCGTAGATGTACGCCGGCGGGCCTTCCTCGCCCGCATGCGCGACGAGCTTCAGCCCCTTGTCGCGTGCCTTCGCGAACACGCGCTCGAACTTCGATGGCGGATGCCCGCGCTCGGACGAGTCCAGCCCGACACCGATCAGGCGATGACGGTACTGATCGAAAAGCGGCAGCGCTTCGTCGAAGGTGGCGAGTGCATCCTCCTCGGAAAGATGACGCAGGAAGCACAGAATCAGCTTGCTGGTAAGCCCGCGCTTTTCGGCGTCGGCAAGGGCGCGTTCAATGCCCGCCACCGCCGTCGCAATCGAAACGCCACGCTCGGTATGCGTCTGCGGATCGAAGAAAATTTCGGTATGGATGACGTTGTCGGCAAGCGCGCGTTCGGCGTAAGCCATCGTCATGTCGTAGAAGTCCTGTTCCTTGAGCAGCACGCTCGCGCCGGCGTAATAGATGTCGAGGAACGACTGCAGATCGGTGAACGCGTACGCGGCGCGCAATGCGTCGATCGAGTCGTACGCGAGCGTCACGCCGTTGCGCGTCGCCAGCGCGAAAATCAGCTCGGGTTCGAGCGAGCCTTCGATGTGAATGTGCAGTTCCGCTTTAGGCGCGGCTGCCGCTTTGGACGTGAGGGCGTTGATTGTGGTCATGTTCTGTTGTGTACGTTTGTGTCTGTGGAGCGTCCTTCGCTCCGGATGTTGCGGGTCCTGATACTTCCGTCAAGCCGTTTGCGTCGCATGGGCATGCGCTTCGACGGCCTGGAGCAGTTGCGCGGCCGCCGAGATCGCGATGATTTCCGGCGACTTGTCGATGATGCCGTCCACGCCGAGCGGGCATTTCATCCGCGCGATCCGCGAAGGATCGATGCCGCGCGCGGCAAGCCGGTGCTCGAACTGCTTGCGCTTCGAATGCGAGCCGATCATGCCGAAGAACGCAAAGTCGCCGCGTTGCAGGATGCGCTCGGCAAGCGCCAGGTCGACGCGATGATCGTGCGTCATCACGATGAAGTACGTGTTCGGCGCGGCGCGGTCGACGGCTTCGTCGGGTGCATCGTTCGCGTCGATCGTGAGGTTCGGCGCATTCAGCGTTTCGCGCGGCGGGAACTGCGCGTCGCGTTCGTCGACCCACAGCACGTGGCACGGCAGCGTCGCGAGCACGCGCACGAGCGCGGCGCCGACATGCCCCGCACCGAACAGCACGACGGCGAAGTCGCGCGGCGCGATGGTCTCGGTGAGCAGCGCGCCGCTCTCGTCGAATCCGGCGCCATCCCACAGCAGGCAGTCGGCGCCTTCGACGCCCGGTTCCGGATCGGACAGCATCACGGCATCCGGAGCGGGGCCGAATGATACGCTACGCACGGTCGACTGGCCGGCGGCGTTGCGTCTTGCGAGCGACGTCACCCAGCCAAGGTCGCCGACGTCGAGCCGTTCGAATGCGAGGACGACGGCGCCGCCGCAGCATTGTCCGAGACTCGGGCCCAGCGCGAAGCGCTCGAGCCTGCGCAGATGCGGCGTGCGCATGCCGTCCTTGAGCACCTGCCGCGCGGTCTCGATGGCTTTCCATTCGAGATGTCCGCCGCCGATCGTGTGCTTCGCGGAATCGCGCGTGACGATCATCTTGGTGCCGGCGTCGCGCGGCGCGGAACCCTCGGCGCGCGCGACCGTCACGAGCACGACGGCATCGCCGTGAGCCAGCAGCTGTTGCAGATCGGGCAGCCAGGTTTGCATCCATCTTTCTCCAGACAGGGCGTCACGGGATCGCCGCGAGGCCGGTTATGTGTTGCCGCGTTGCTGCGTTGCTATCGCCGTGCGTGATGTGCGCGGCGACTCGCGTATTCAAGGCATCAGGCAATCGAATCGGCGGTTGCTGTTGCAGACACCGGTTGCGCATGCAACTGCATCGCGTCGATCGCATCGAGAATCGCTTCGGGCGTCGCGGGCGCACGCAACGGCGGCGCGATGTCCGCATCCGGCGCCACCGCGGCAATCGCGTCGCGCAGCGCGAGCAGCACCGAAAACGGCAGCAGCAGCGGCGGCTCGCCGACGGCCTTCGAGCGGAACACCGTCGGCTCGGCGTTCTCGTTGCGATACAGCTTGACGTTGAATGCCGCGGGCGTGTCGCTGACCGCGGGAATCTTGTACGTCGAAGGCGCATGCGTCATCAGGCGGCCGTCACGGTTCCACCAGAGCTCCTCGGTGGTGAGCCAGCCCATGCCCTGGATGAATCCGCCTTCGATCTGTCCGATATCGATCGCCGGATTGATCGACTGGCCGACGTCGTGCAGGACATCCGTGCGCACGAGCTTCCATTCGCCGGTGAGCGTATCGACGACGACTTCCGACACCGCCGCGCCATACGCGAAATAGTAGAACGGATGGCCGGTGAGCGTCTTCGCGTCCCAGTGGACTTTCGGCGTCGTATAGAACCCGTCGGACCATAGCTGGACGCGCGCCAGATAGGCGGCGTTCACCAGTTGCGCAAACGGAATCGATGCGCTCCCGACGCTTACCATGCCGCCGGCGAAGGTCACGTCTTCGGCGGCGCCGTTCAACTGCTGCGCGGCGAGCGCGGCGAGCCGGTTGCGTATCGTGCGGGCGGCGGCTTCGGCGGCCTTGCCGTTCAGGTCGCTGCCGGTCGAGGCGGCCGTCGCCGATGTGTTCGCCACCTTCGACGTGTCGGTCGCCGTGGCGCGCACGCGCGACAGCGCGACGCCGAGTTCGTTCGCCACCACCTGCGCGACCTTCGTGTTGAGGCCCTGGCCCATTTCGGTGCCGCCATGATTGACGAGAATCGAACCGTCCTTGTAGACGTGCACGAGCGCGCCGGCCTGATTCAGGAACGGCACGTTGAACGAGATGCCGAACTTGAGCGGCGTCATCGCGATGCCGCGCTTGAGCACGGGGCTCGTCGCGTTGAACGCGGCGAGCGCATCGCGCCGCGCGCGGTAGCCGCTCGTCGCGAGCAGTTCTTCGGTCAGCGGCGCGATGACGTTGTCTTCGACGCGCTGCCCGTACGGCGTCACGTCGCGTTCGCCGACACCGTAGTAGTTGGCGGTTCGCACGTCGACCGGATCGCGCTTCAGCTGGCGCGCGATGCTGTCGAGCAGCACTTCCATGACGAGCGCGCCCTGCGGTCCGCCGAAGCCGCGAAACGCGGTGTTCGATTGCGTGTTCGTCTTGCAGCAGAGCGCGACGATCTCGACGTCGGACAGATAGTAGGCGTTGTCGAAATGACAGACGGCGCGCGTCGCCACCGCGCCCGACAGGTCCGCCGAGTAGCCCGCGCGCAGCGCGATCTCGACGCGGGCGCCGAGAATCCGGCCGCTGTCGTCGAAGCCGGCTTCGTATTCGTAGACAGCGTCGTGACGCTTGCCGGTGATCATGAAGTCGTCGTCGCGATCGGCGCGCAGTTTGATCGCCCGCTGCAGCTTGTGCGCCGCGAGCGCGGCAACGCACGCGAACAGCGCCGACTGCGATTCCTTGCCGCCGAAACCGCCGCCCATGCGCCGGCACTCGCACACGACGCTGTGCGTCGGCCAGTCGAGCATATGCGCGACGACGTGCTGCATCTCGCTCGGATGCTGTGTCGAACTGTAGACGAGCATGCCGTCCATCTCCTTCGGCAGCGCATACGCGACCTGCCCTTCGAGATAGAACTGCTCCTGTCCGCCCACTTCGAACGTGCCCGAGATGCGATGCGGCGCCGCGGCGATCTTTGCGTCGGGGCTGCCGCGCTTCAGATGCAGCGGCGGCAGCACGAACTGTCTTGCCGCTTTCGCTTCGGCGGCCGTGAGCACCGCGTCGAGCGGCTCGTAACGCACGACGTCGTCGCTCTTCGCAAGCGACGCCGCACGCCGCGCGAGTTCATGACTTTCGGCGATGACGGCGAAGACGGGCTGGCCGAGGTACAGCACTTCGCCGTCGGCGAGGATCGGGTCGTCGTGCAGCACCGGACCGCAATTGTTTTCGCCGGGAATGTCGGCGGCCGTCAGCACCGCGACGACGCCCGGCGCGTTGCGCACCGCGTCGAGATCCATCGACACGATGCGCGCGTGCGCATGGCGCGACAGACCGAGCGCCGCGTGCAGCGTGCCCTGGAGTTCGACGATGTCGTCGGTGTAGGTCGCCTCGCCGCTCACGTGCAGCGCGGCGGATTCGTGCGGCAACGCGGCGCCGGCAGCGGGTGGGATTGTCGCCGGCGAGGCGTCGGCGGGGGATTGCGTCACGAACGCATCGGTTTGCCTGTTCATCACAACGGCTCCCTTGCCGCATCGGCGGCTGCTTCGCCGGGTTCGCCAGCTTCGAACGCGAACGCGTTCACATCGGACAGCGCGAGTGGCGCGGCATCGCGCGTTTCCAGATGAAAGCGCCACAGCAGATTGCTCGCGATCTTCAGCCGGTAAGCGCTCGATGCGCGCATGTCGGTCAACGGCTGATAGTCGGCGGTGATCGAGTCCATCGCGTGGCGGGCGCACGCTTCGTCCCACGTTGCACCGGTCAGCGCGGCTTCGGCCTTTGCCGCGCGCTGCGGCGTCGCCGCCATGCCGCCGAACGCGACGCGGGCTTCGGTGATCGTGCCGTTTTCGTCGATCCGCAACGCAAACGCCGCGCACACGGCCGAGATGTCCTGATCGTACCGCTTCGAGACCTTATAGGTGCGAAAGCGCAGATCGCGCGCGGGACGCGGCACGCGGATCGCCGCGACGAATTCGCCGGGTTGCAACGCGCTTTTCTGATAACCGAGGTAGAACGCATCGAGCGGCAGCGTGCGCGTGGCGCCCCCTTGCCGCAGCACGACTTCGGCGCCGAGCGCGATCAGTGCGGGCATCGAATCGCCGATCGGCGAGCCGTTCGCGACGTTGCCGCCGAGCGTGCCGGCGTTGCGGATCGGCAGCGACGCAAAACGCGTCCAGAGTTCGGCGAGCTCGGGATAGTCGACGGCGAGCGCCGCGTACGCGTCTTCCAGCGATGCCGCCGCGCCGATGGTGAGCGTCTGCGCGTCGCGCTCGATGGTTTTCAGTCCGGCCACGTTGCCGATGAAGAGCACGTCGCCGAGATCGCGAAACTGCTTGGTCACCCACAGGCCGACGTCGGTGCTGCCCGCAAGAATGCGGGCGTGCGGATGCCGCGCGCGCAACGCGGCGAACGCTTCGACGGTGACGGGCGCAAGGAAGGTCGGCGTACCGAATGCCGCGCCGCGCGCATCGGGCGCGGTGTATTCGAAGGTGTCGCTGCGCTGGAGGGTGCGCAGCGCTTCGACGACGGGCGCGCGATCGAGCGGCACACGCGGATACTGCTGATAGTCGAACATCTTCTGCGCGGCTTCGACGATGGGCCGATAGCCGGTGCAGCGGCACAGGTTGCCCGACAGCGCGGTGTTGATTTCATCGCGCGAGGGCAGGCCGGCGCTGGCGGGCTGGTTCTCGTAGAGCGCCCACATCGACATCACGAAGCCCGGCGTGCAAAAGCCGCATTGGGAGCCGTGACAGTCGACCATCGCCTGTTGTACCGGATGCAGCGCGCCCCCGGCGTCGCGCAAATCCTCGACGGTGAAGAGCGCGCGGCCATCGAGCGTCGGCAGGAACTGGATGCAGGCATTGACCGCTTTCAGCGTGAGCGCGCCGTGCGCGTCGCATTCGCCGACGACGACCGTGCACGCGCCGCAA
>CALFSF010000605.1 GCA_937917025.1 uncultured Paraburkholderia sp. | reverse complement strand
GGCTCGTCCACGTGGACATCGATCCAGAAGAGCTGGGCCGCAACTACCCGACGACGATCGGCATCGTCGCCGACGCCAGGGTGTTTACGCGCCAGTTGCTCAACGCGCTGCCTGGCCGCCCTGCGATCGGAGCGAAGCGTTACGCGCCGTGGGCCGAAGAAGTGCTCGGCTGGGTGCGCCAGTGGGAAGCGTTCGTGCGTCCGCACTTCGGCGACTCCACCAGTCCGTTGAGGCCGGAGTTCGTGGTCGGCACGCTGCAAAAGACGCTTCCCGACGACGTGATCCTGTCGCTCGATTCGGGCGTGCATCACAACTGGTTCATGCAGTTCTGGAAGCCAAAGCGCCCGCAGAGCATGTTGAACAGCTGGGGCTATTCGTCGATGGGTTTTGGCGTGTGCGGGGCCCTGGGTGCGCAACTGGCCGCGCCGGACCGGCCCTGCGTCGCGGTGGTCGGAGACGGCGGCTTCACGATGGCGCCCTACGTGCTGTGTACGGCGGTGGAATACAACCTGCCGGTCGTGTGGATCATCTGGAACAACTTCGCCTGGGGCGCGATTCGCGACCTGCAATATGGCCTCTTCGATGGCCGCGAGATCGGCACGGCCTTCTACAAGGGACAAACCGGCGAGCGCTACAACCCCGACTTCGCGGCATGGGCGCGCGCGTGCGGCGCGGATGGCGTGACCGTCACGCGCTCGCAGGACCTCGGCCATGCCGTGGAGCAGGCAATCAGGAACAGGCGGCCCTGTGTGATCGACGTGCATGTGGATGCCGAAGTCAGGCCGCCTTCGACCGGCACGTGGCAGTTACCGCCGATTCCGTATAAGGAGCCGGTCTACGGCAAACCGTACCTCGCGTAGCGGCAAGCGCGATCACAACGAGAGAGCCGTCGTTCAACTCAGGCTCCACGGCGTCCCGCGACACCAAACGGCGGGCGCCATCCCTCAAAGGAGACAAAACCATGAATTTCCGCAATCCGCGCGGGCGGGCAGGCTTTCGCTCGCTCTTCGCAATCGCCATCGGCCTCGCTTTCAGCGCCACGGCGCTCGCACAGGGCACCGAGCCCGTACGCATCGGCCTCATTTATTCGAAGCAGGGGCCGGGTGCCTCGATCGGCCAGTTCCTCGAACGCGGTAGCGAACTGGCGCTCGCGCAGGCCGGCGGCAAGGTGCTCGACCGGCCGGTCGAACTCGTGTGGCTCGACGAACCGAACCCGCAGGTGTCGCAGCAGAACATGCAGAAGCTCATCGGGGAGAACAAGGTCGTCGCCGTCGTAGGCGGCAACTACAGTTCGTCCGCGCTCGCGATGATGAGCGTCGCCAACCGTTCGAAAATTCCGTTGATCCTGCCTGGCGCGGCCGCCAGCGAAATCACCGGCAAGGATTGCAGCCGCTATACATTTCGCACGCAGGCCACGGTGCCGGTGCAGATTGCCGGCGTGATGCCGTATCTGTCGCGGATCGGCAAGAAGGTCTATTTCCTGACGCCTTCGTATGCGTTCGGCCAGGACGTCCTGCGCTCGGCGCGTAGCCGGCTCAAGGAGAACGGCATGACGGAGGTCGGTGTCGACGAAGTTCCCGTCAACACGGCGGACTACAGCTCGTACATTCTGAAGATCCGTCAGGCGAAGCCGGATGTCGTGCTCGGCGGCCTCGTCGGTGGCGATTTCTCGAACTTCCTGAAGCAATGGAACGAGATGGGCATGAAGGACAAGATTCCCTACGTCGCCGTCGCGGTGACCGACACCGACTTCTGGGACGTCGGTCCGCAGGCGTCGGCGGGCATCTACGTGAAGCCCTGGTATTACAACAATCCGAAGAACCCGGCTGTCGAGAAGAAATTCACCGCCGACTTCGAGAAGAAATACGGACAGCCGCCGTCGGACAAGGCCTGGTCGGGCTGGATCGCAATGCGCTCGCTGCTCGAATCGATCAACGCCGCGAAGTCGACGGACTCGAAGGCCATCGTCACCCAGCTCGAGAAGTGGAAGGACACCGCCGGCCCGTTCCCGTTCTATTACCGCGAATGGGATCACCAGCTCGTGCGTCCTTCGGTGGTCGTCAAGGTCAAGTCGAAGATCACCGACAAGTACGACTTCTTCGACGTGGCGACGGATACCTCGAACAGCGCCGCGGAAACCGAGAAGGCGTTCGGCGACCGGCAGGAAGTCGGTTGCAACATGCCGCCGCTGTAACGCGGCGCGACCGTACGATCCAGGGGGCATCATGCTCGATACGCTTGTTTCCCAGTCGGCCAACGGACTGGTGCTGGGTTTTGTCTACGTGCTGATCGCCGTGGGCCTGTCCATCACCTTCGGTCTTCTGGGCGTGATCAATTTCGCGCACGGGGCCTTCTTCGCGTTAGGCGCCTATGTCGCGTACCAGCTCTTTCAGATGTTCGGCTGGCCCGCCGTCGTGCTGGCGCCGATTGTGGTCGGCGTGATCGGCATGGTGGTCGAGGTCGTCATCATCAGGCGGCTCTATGGCAAGGAGCCGCTCTCCAGCCTGATCGTCACGTTCGCGCTGGCGCTGCTGATCGAGGCGCTGATCCGCCTCTTCTGGGGGGCCGACGGCAAACCGTTCAACCAGCCTGATTTCCTCGCGGGCATTGTCGAGATCGGACCGCTCCTGATCACGAAATACCGGGTCGCCGTGCTGGTCGTGACGCTCGCGACGCTGCTCGCGCTCGGCGCCTTTCTCGTCTGGACCCCGTATGGGCGCATCCTGCGCGCGGGCAGCCGCGATCCGGAGATGGTGGAGCTGCTCGGCATCAATCTGCCTCGCGTGATGACCGGGGTGTTCGGACTCGGCTGCGCGCTGGCGGCGATCGCCGGTGTGCTGGCCGCGCCGCTCTGGACCGTGTCGCCGTCCATGGCCGCCAACGCGATCATGCCCGCGTTCGTCGTCGTCGCGATTGGCGGTCTCGGTTCGTTTGCCGGCGCGGTGGTGGCGGGGCTGGCGGTGGGCATCGTGACCTCGCTCACGATCCAGTTTCAACCCGATGCGGCGGCCGCGTCCATGTATGCGCTGATGTTCCTCGTGATGCTGTTGCGTCCGCGCGGATTGTTTGGAGAACACTGGGAGCGCTTCGAATGAACACGCGCACAAATACGACTGCGCCAACGAACGCAGGCTCGAAGGCGCAGGAACGGGGTCGCTTTCCTGTGTGGCGGCATCCGGTCTTCGTGATGGCGGTGGTGCTGATCGCCGTCTCGGCAGCCGCGCTTGCGCTCGGCATGCCGATCGACCGCATCACGCAGATCGCGATCTATACGCTGTATGCCGCGGGCACGAACTTTCTGATCGGCTATCTCGGGCTGGTGCCGTTCGGCGCATCGTTTTTCTTCGGTTGCTCGAGTTATGCGCTGGCCATCGCGTCCGGTTTCTGGGGCGGCAACGAGATCACCGGCGTGCTGGTCGCAACGGGCTTTTCGGTGTTGCTGGCACTCGTGATCGGCGCGCTGATCCTGCGTCGCAAGGGTCTCTACTTCTCGCTGCTGACGCTCGCGTGTTCGCAGATCGCGTTTGAGATCGCGTACAAGTGGACCGCGGTGACGGGCGGCGAGAACGGCATCCAGAATGTCCCGCGGCCGCTCTTCGGCTCGGCGCTGTCGTTCCATGCGTTCACGCTGGTGGTCGTGCTGACGCTGTCGTGGTTCCTGTGGCGCGTCGCGCATGCCCCGTTTGGCCGTCTGATGCAGGCGCTGCGCGACAACGAGCAGCGCGTGACGAGCCTTGGCTACGATGTCTATGCGACACGCCTGATCGCGCTTCTGATCGCCGGGGGGACGATCGGCGCGGCGGGCGGGTTGATGGCGCTGCTGCTGCAGGGCGTGTATGCGAACAACCTGAACTGGCAGCACGCGGGCGATCCTGTTCTGATGGCCGTGCTCGGCGGTGTGCATCAGTTCCTCGGGCCGCTGTGGGGCGCGATTACCTTCATCGTGCTGGAAGACCGCTTGAGCGCCGTCACGGAGAACTGGTGGCTGTTCTTCGCGCCCGTCATCATTGTCATGGCGCTTCTGTCGCCGGAAGGCATTCAGGGCTTCGTGCAGCGTTTCGGCAAGCGTCCCCGCTGGACGCTCACGCGACACCGCATTCCCGCGCGGCCGTCGCATATCCCACCGTATCGTCCGCTCGATGCCGGCGGCGACGAAAGCCAGACGGTGCTTTCCGTGCAAAACCTGTCCAAGCGGTTCGGCTCGATCGTCACGCAGGACGGCATTTCGCTCGACGTGAAGCGCAACCAGCTGCACAGCTTCATCGGCCCGAACGGAGCAGGCAAGACCACCTTCTTCAACATCCTGACGGGCTTCCTCCTGCCCGACGAAGGCCGCATCGTGTTCGAGGGCCGCGACATCACGCGTTTGCCGGCGCATCGGCGCGCGCGTCTCGGACTCGCGCGGTCGTTCCAGATCCTGAGCGTGTTCCCGAACCTGAGCGCGTTCGAGAACGTGCGCGTCGCCGTGCAGGCCGCGCGTCGCCAATGGCGCGGTTTCTGGCGCGATGCCTATACCTGTGAGGAAGCGAACGCGCGCGTCTGGTCGCTGCTCGATGCAGTCGGGCTCGTCGATCGCGCCGCCGACGTGTGCGCGGAGCTGTCTCACGGCGAGAAGCGTCTGCTCGAAATCGCCATGACGCTGGCGACGAGCGCGAGGCTGCTGCTGCTGGACGAGCCGCTCGCGGGGCTGGCGGAATCGGATCGCCAGATCGTCGCCACGCTGATCCGGCGTCTTGCGAGTTCGCACGCGGTGCTTCTGATCGAGCACGACATCGACCGCGTGCTGGCGCTGTCCGATCGCATCACGGTGCTGCATCAGGGCCGGCTGATCGCGGACGGCTTGCCCGCCGCCGTCGCGCATGATCCGCAGGTGATCAGCGCCTACCTCGGCGATTCGGGCACGGCCGTTGCCGCTCCGGCGAGGATCGCACGCACCGACGCTGCATCTGAACCGGCGCAGGCTATCCCGACGGGGCGCGCGCTGCTGCAGCTCGAACAGGTGTGCGCGGGCTACGACGGCGGCACGGTGCTCGACGGTGTCGACCTGACCGTGTACGCCGGCGAAGTCGTGGCGCTGCTTGGCCGCAATGGCGTCGGCAAGACCACGTTGTTGCGCACGATCACCGGGACGCTGCACGCCACCGCCGGCCGCGTGAACTTCGACGGCAGGGACGTCAGCGCGATGCGCGCCGACCTCATCAACCGGCTCGGCATTTCACTGGTGCCGGAAGGGCGGCGGCTCTTCCCCAACCTTACCGTGCAGGACAACCTGAAGATCGGCGCTCGCGACGGCGGCGCACCGCTCGACGAGATCTGCGAGCTGTTTCCCAAGCTGCGTGTGCTGATGCGCTCGCGCGCGGGCAACCTTTCGGGCGGCGAACGGCAGATGGTCGCGATTGCGCGCGCGCTGATGGTGCCCAGCAGCCTCATCCTGCTGGATGAGCCGTTCGAGGGCCTCGCGCCAGCGGTCGTACACGAGGTCCGCGAGGCGGTGGTGAAGCTGACCACGCGGGCGAGCCTCGTGATCGTCGAGCACCATGCGCAGTCCGTGCTGACGATGGCCGACCGTGCTTACGTGCTCGTCAACGGCAAGGTGGCGTTCGGCGGCAGCGCGAAGGAACTGGCGGCCGACACGGCGCTGCAGGAACGCCTGCTCGGCGTAACGACGGCCGGCCCCGAAGAACGCTCGCGGGAGACGGCATGACGACCCCGGACACGAAGCAACGCGCGAGGCCGCTCGGCGTGAACACCTACGGCTATATCTGGTCGACCCCGGCGGCCGATTGCGTACGACAGCTTGGCGCACTCGGATATCGCGAGTTCGAGCTGGTGCTCAACCCGCCGCACCTCGCGCTGGATGAGTTTGCGTCTGGCGAGCGCAAGCGGCTTGCCGCGTCGTCCGCGGCCGAGGGTCTGGTGGTGCGGTCGCTGAACGTGCCGAGCCTGGATCACAACCTCGCCAGTCCGATGCGTCGCATGCGCGAGTACTCGGTCAATCTCTTCACCGATGCGATCGATCTGGCCGCCGATCTCGGCGCGACGCATCTGGTCGTCGTGCCCGGCCGCATGAGTCCGCTCTTTCCGCCGCCGCATGAGCAGCGCGAAACATGGATGCGCGAAAGCCTCGATGCGCTCGTTCCACGCGCCGAGCGGCGGGGCGTGACGCTCGCGCTGGAGAACGTGCCGTTCGCGTCCTTTCCCGATGCGGCGGCGCTTGGCGCCTTCGTGCGCGAATACGGTTCGCGCTCGCTGGGGGTCTGCTATGACGTCGCGAACGCGCATTTCATCGGCGAGTCGCCTGGCGCGGGTTTGCGGGCATTGCGCGAACTCGTCCACCTGGTCCATCTGTCGGATACCACGCGCAGCGCGTGGCGCCATGACGAAGCCGGTCTTGGCGACGTGCCCTTCGCGCAGGTACACACCGCGCTGGACGACATCAACTTCGAGGGAACCTGCATGCTTGAAATCATTTCGTCCGAACCGGAAAGCGCTATCCAGCGCAGTCACGAGACGCTGACGGCGTTCGGCTTCGCGCCAGTCGCGCAGGGGCGCGCATGAGCCACATTCTGGTAACGGGCGCCGCCGGCCTGCTGGGCCGCTTCGTGGTCCGCGAACTGCGCGCGCACGGATATGACGTGCGCGGCTTCGATCGTCGCGCGGGCGATGCCGACATCGAATGGCGTGTCGCGGATGTGACCGACCCTGCCGCGGTTAAGAAGGCGATGCAGGGGATCGATGCCGTGCTGCACATCGCGGCGGTGCCGAACATCTGGTCCGGCGACGGCCCGACCATCATGCACGTCAACACGCAGGGCACGTGGCTCGTCTTCGACGCGGCCGAGGCCGAAGGCATTCAGCGCGTAGTGTTCTGTTCGAGCGATTCGGTTGCGGGCTACACGGTGCGCGAAGGCCGGATGATGCCGCCGCTCTACGCGCCGCTCGATCTCGCGCATCCGCTGAACGCGACGGACCCGTATGCGTTGAGCAAGGTGGCGGGCGAGGACATCGCGCGTGCGTATGCGTTGCGCGGCATGTCGGTGCCGGCGTTGCGCACGGTGTTCGTCGCGTATCCCGAGATGGCGGGCGAGATCGTGGCGCGCGCGAAAGATCCGCTCAACTATCACGCGCCCGTGGCCGGTGGACCGTCGACGGCGGGCGGCGGCCCGCTGCATCACCATATCGACGCGCGTGATCTGGCACGCGCGTTCCGCCTTGCGCTGGAGTTGCCGATGCAGCCCGGCGAATTCGAGCGCTTCTATCTGTCGGCGAGCGTCACGCTGTCGCCCGAGCCGACCGTCGAGCGCCTGCGCCGCCTCCACGGCGACGCGGTCGACATTCGCGATCCGGAGCATTACCGCCGCAATCCGTTCGCACCGCTTTATGACCTCACACACGCCGCGACGCGGCTCGGCTTCGTGCCCGAGTTCGACCAGCGGCATCTGCTGGCCGGCCTGCCCGGCTTCGAGAACTGACCATGACGACCATCATCCCCGACGACGGACATTTCAAAAACGCGGCAAAGGAAAAACAGGCCGTGACGCGCAACCTGGGCGAGCTGCTGTGGGTGCAATACCCCGGCCACTTCAACCAGGCGCTTTCCAAGGCGATCGTGACACCGGAGACGGTGGGCAGCCGCTTCTTCGACCATCGCATCTCCTGCTACGAGCCGGGCGCCTATGTCGAGAACCACGTACACAAGGTGCAGGAGCAGATCTATCACGTGCTTTCCGGCGAGGGCATTTTGACCGTCGACGGCGAACGCCGTCTCGTCCGCGCAAACGACGTGACCTATATCCCGCCCGGCGTGCACCACGAATTTCACTGCACCGGCACGGACACGCTGGTCTTTCTGGTGATCACCAGCCCGCCGACCGACGAAGAACCGCAGCCGCGCTAGGGCTGCACAACGAGAGAAGACCATGAAGAAGATTCTTGTCACGGGTGCAAGCGGCTGGCTGGGCACGGCCATCGTGAAAGCACTGCTCGCACGCGGCGATGCGGTCATCGGAACCGACATCGTCATCAGCCCGGCGACGACGGCGCTCGCCACGCGTTATCCGGCGCTGACGGCTGTCGCCGCGGACCTGTGCGAGTGGCACCAGGTGTTGCGCCTCCTGAACGATCATCGTCCGGACGCGGTGATTCACGCCGCTGCGATCGTCGGCGTCGTTCAGTGCGCCGATATACCGGTCAAGGCCAATCGCGTGAACGTGGAGGGCTCCATCAATCTGTTCGAGGCGATGCGTCTGGCGGGCGTCAAGCGGATCGTGCACGTCAGCACCGAGGAGACCTATGGCGATTTCACCGCGCCTTCGATCGACGAGGAGCATCCGCAAAAGCCCGTCAGCGTCTATGGCGCGACGAAGCTCGCGGTCGAGCATTACGGGCGCATGTACTCGCGCGATCACGGGCTCGAATGCATCAACGTGCGCACGTGCTGGGTGTATGGGCCGCATCTCCCGCGTCTGCGCGTGCCGCGCACGTTCATCGAGGCCGCGCTGCGAGGCGAGGCACTGCATGCACCCGACGGCGCGGACCTGGCGGTGGATCAGGTCCATGTCGCCGACACCGTGGCGGGTCTCCTGCTCGCGCTCGACAAGGAGACGCACCGCCATGACAGCTACAACATCGCGACGGGCGCCGCGCCGACGATCGCCGACGTCGCCGAGGCGGTCAATCGTGCGATTCCGGGGGCCCGCATCAGTGTGGGCAGCCGCGGTCCGTACCGGCACGGCGGCGCGATCCTCAGCGCGAAGAAAGGCGCGCTCGACATCAGCCGGGCGCGCGCGGAACTGGGATATGCACCGCGCTACGACTTGCAGCGGGGCATCGAGGCGACCATCGAGGAAACTCGCGCCGCGCTTGCACACCCTGCCGTCGTCTAAAACCATCACGCAGGAAAGAGGAGCAGGCAATGAATAGCATCAAGCCATTGGCACTGGTATTCGGTGGATCGCGCGGTATCGGCGCGGCGTGTGTGGAGGTGCTGGCGCGTGACGGAATGGACGTCGCGTTCACGTACGCGAGCCAGTCCGCGGCGGCGCGCGAACTGGAAGACAAGGCTCGCGCACACGGAGCGAAAGTACACGGTTATCGCGTCGACATCCGTGATGCGGCGGCCGTGGATGCCGTGTTCGCCGAGACCCGGCGCGACTTCGGCCGTCCGGTGCACGCGGTGGTCGCCAACGCCGGCATCAACGTGCCGCCCGCGCCCGTCGCGCAATTCGGCGACGACGATTTCCGGAGCCTCATCGAGGTGAACATCGTCGGCGCGTTTCACGTGCTGCGCGCGGCGGCGCGCGAGGTGGCCGACAGCGGCGCGATCGTCGCGCTGACGACTTCGCTGGTGCGCCATGCGGTGCCGGGCGTCGGCCCGTACAGCGCGACCAAGGCGGCGGTGGAATGCCTCGTGCGGTCGATGTCGAAGGAGCTGGCGGCGCGCAACGTGCGCGTCAACGCGGTGGCGCCGGGACCGGTCGACACCGACCTGTTTCGCGCCGGCAAGACCGAGGAGGCGAAGCAGCGCTCGGCCGGCATGAGCCCGTTGAACCGCGTCGGCAGGCCCGAAGAGGTGGCCGACGTGGTCGCGTTCCTCGTCTCCGGAAAGGCTTCGTGGGTGGACGGCCAGATCGTTCAGGCCAACGGCGCGCTCGTGTGACCGCCGGGGCGCAAAAAAGATGCTGACACGAAATCGTATCTATCCGCCGGCCGGCGAGACCGTTGACGTCGTGGTCGTCGGTGCGGGCGGCGCCGGGCTCGCGGCGGCGATCGAGGCGGCGGAGTCCGGCGCGCGCGTCGTGCTGCTGGAGAAGAACGATGCGCCGGGCGGATCGACCGCATGGTCGATCGGCTCCGTGAGCGCGTCGCAGACGCCGCATCAGCGCGCCCAGGGCATCGCGGACACGCCCGAGGCGCACTGGGAGGACATGCCGGGCTTCGCAGGCGATCTCGCGGACCGCGACAACGACGCGCTGCGCCGGATCCTGTGCGACGCGATGCCCGACACGTTCCAGTGGCTGCTCGACAGCGGCATACGGTTCATGGGGCCGATGCCGGAGCCGCCGCATCGCGTGCCGCGCATGCACAACGTGCTGCCGAATTCGCGTTCGTTCATTTATCACCTCGTGCGGCGCGCGCGCCGCTGCGGCGTGGACATTCGCGTGCGTGCGCGCGTGACGGAACTGGTGCTCGAACAGGACAACGTGCGAGGGGTGCTGGTCGAGTGCGAGGGTAGCGCGGCGCGACGCATCGACGCGCGTGGCGGCGTCATTCTCGCGGCGGGCGATTTCACGAATAGCCCCGAACTGAAGGCCCGTTTCATGGGGCCGCAGGAGGCCAAGGTCGACGCGGTGAACCCGACCGCCACCGGTGACGGCCAGCGCATGGCCGAGCGCTGCGGCGCGCGGATTCTCAACGGTGATCTCGCACTCGGTCCCGAGATTCGTTTCATCGCACCGGCGAAAGAGAATTTCGTGCGCCGCCTGCCGCCGTGGCGCTCGCTCGCGGCCGTCATGCAATGGTCGATGAAGCATCTGCCGGACGCGCTCCTGCGCCCGTTCCTGATGAAGTTCCTGACGACCGCGCTCGCACCCGCCCTCGCGTTATTCGAAGACGGTGCGCTGCTCGTCAACACGCGCGGCAAACGCTTCGGCGACGAGACCGACAGGCCGGCGTACCGCCTGCCTGACCAGCCAGACGGCATCGGCTATATCGTTATCGACGGCCGTATCGCCGAACGTTATTCCAGGTGGCCGCATTTCATCTCGACCGCGCCGGGTGTCGCCTACGCGTATCTGGCCGATTACCGGCGCAACCGTCCGGACGTTTATCGCGAGGCCGGCACCATCGACGGTCTCGCGGCCATGACGGGGATGGATGCCGACGCGCTGGGCGCGAGCATCGCGGGCGCCGCGGGGCCGAACGCACTCGTGCGTGCGCCTTTCATCGCGCTCGGTCCGGTGCGTGCCGTGTTCGTGCATAGCGAAGGGGGCTTGCGCGTCGACGAACAGCACCGCGTGACCGATGCGGGCGGGCAACCCATTGCGGGTCTGTTCGCCGCCGGTTCGACGGGGCAGGGCGGTTTGCTGCTCAAGGGGCACGGGCACCACCTTGCGTGGGCATTTGCTTCCGGGCGACGCGCCGGACGCCTCGCCACGATGGCAGCGAAGAGAACGTCCGGATCAGAAACCAGGGCCGAAACCGCATGAAGACGATGCAGGCATCAACTTTCGGCGTCGTGCAGCGAAACATCGTCGAGTTCGACCCGGGCGGGCTCGGGCACTTCGAGCGGCGCCATCAGGCGCACGCCTTGCCAGGTGTTGTTCTCGATGAGCGTGCGGGCAATGTGCTTGATCTCGTCGCGCACGATCGCCGCGGCTTGCGACAGCTTTTCGGGCGCGAGCGCGTACAGATAGTTGCGGCGGACCATCTCGGCGTCCGAAATGCGCAGGCAGCGCCATTGTTCAGGGGCGTTCTGCAGCGCATACACCGCCGCCATCGGCTTGATCGTCGCGCCGATGCCGTCGGCCACGCAGTGCATGAGAAGCGGCAACGAATCGATTTCCGCCACCGCGTCGACCGTCAGGCTTACGCGGTCGAACTCCAGCGTGATGCGGCGGCGCAGACCGTGCCCGGGGCTGGGCAGAACGAGCGGCAGCTTCGCCAGCTCGTGCAGCGTGATGTCCTTGCGGTGCGGCGCGATCATCTGGCTGTCGTGCGGCAGGATCACGAACAGCTCTTCCTCCAGCAGCGATTCGACAGTCAGCTCCAGCGCCGCCGTCGTGCTGAACAGGATGGCGAGGTCGAGTTCGCCGAGGCGCGTCATGTGTTCAAGGTGCCCGGAAAGCGCCTCGACGACGTTGAGCACGATGCCGGGGTACTTCGCGTTCAGGTGCTTGATGAGCGGCAGCCCGAGCGCGCACACCGTGGTCGGCGCCATGCCGAGGTTGACGTGTCCGCTCACGTTGGCGTGCTGCCGGCGCGCGACCGATACGGCCTGGTCGATCTGGCGCAGGATGAAACGCGCGTGATGGTAAAGCGCCTCGCCGTTCTCGGTCGGCTTCACGCCTCGCGAGGACCGCACAAGGAGCGGCTTGCCGACTTCGTCCTCGAGACGGGTCATCTGCTGGCTGAGCGCGGGTTGCGCGATGAACAACTGCCGCGATGCTTTCGACAGACTGCCGCTCTCGACGATCTGTACAAAGTACTTCAACTGACGCATGTCCATGTTTGATCCCTATGCGGAGCGTTGGGCGCACCGCATGTCTCCTTTTCTGGACGTAATCCATGTCGATTGCAAGTCTGACTTCTGCAACTGAAGACCAGGTCGAATTGCCGGTCGAACTTCGGCAACTACGCTATTTCGTCCGCGTGGTGGAACTAGGCAGTATAAGGCGAGCCGCGTCCGAATTGGGCGTGACGGCGTCCCTGCTCGGTCAGGATCTCGACAGGCTGGAAGCGCAACTGTCCACGCAGCTCTTTCGCCGCGTGCGTAGCGGCGTCATTCCGACCGATGCCGGATTTGCCTTCCTGCGCCACGCGCAACTTACGTTGCAGCATGCCGTCGACGCGGTCGAGGCCGCGCGGCAGCAGCGGCTGGTGGGGCACGTGAGCGTCGGCCTGCCGCCCAGCACGGCCTCGGTGCTGGGCATACCGCTCGTGACGGCGATGCGCGAGCGGCACCCCGAGTTGCGCGTGCATCTGGTCGAGGCGCTTTCCGGACACCTGGCCGCGATGCTCGACGCGCGGCAGCTCGATCTGGCACTGGTCGCGCGTGGCAGTGCGGCGCGGCGCTGGAGCATCCGTCCGCTCGTCGACGAGCGTGTCTATCTGCTTGGCCGCGCCGATCTGCCGGGCTTTCCGACCGTGGACAAGGTGAATCTCGCCGAACTCGGGGCGTTGCCGCTCGTGATGCCGAGCGGCTCGCACGGGTTGCGCGCGTTGCTGGACATCGCGTTCGAGCGCGCGGGCGTGCAGCCTCATGTCACGCTGGAAATCGACGGTCTCGCGTTGCTGATGGACGCCGTGTGCGCGGGACTCGGCGCCACGTTGCAGCCAGGCGCCGTCGTGTGCCGGGAACCGGGGCGCCGGTTGCGGGCCTTGCTGGTTGCCGACCCGGATGCGCGCAGACAGACGCTGATCGCGAGCCAGTGCGAGGACGAGCTATCGCCTGCCGTGCTCGCCACGCGTGTCGTGATTTCCGATGTCGCGCGCGGGCTCGTCGAGGCTGGACAGTGGCCCGGCACCACGTTTCATGACTTGAATACAGGAAGCGAAAACTCATGATCGACGTACTCGTGATTGGCGGCGGCAATGCCGCGTTGTGCGCCGCCTTGATGGCGCGCGAGGCGGGCGCGAGTGTGCTGCTTCTCGAAGCCGCGCCGCGCGCATGGCGCGGCGGCAACTCCATGCACACGCGCAACCTGCGCTGCATGCACGATGCGCCGCAGGATGTGCTGGTCGATGCCTATCCCGAAGAGGAGTTCTGGCAGGATCTGCTGAAGGTCACCGGCGGCGCGACCGATGAAAAGCTCGCCCGGCTCGTGATCCGCGCGTCGTCGACCTGCCGCCCGTGGATGCGCCGGCACGGCGTGCGATTTCAGCCATCGCTGTCCGGCGCGCTGCACACCGCGCGCACCAACGCGTTCTTCATGGGCGGCGGAAAGGCGCTCGTCAACGCCTACTATCGCAGCGCCGAAGCGCTGGGCGTGCGCATTCGCTACGACGCGCGCGTGGAACGGCTGGAACTGCGCGATGGCCGTTTCGTGGCGGCATTCGTCGGCGACGAGCGTATCGAGGCGCGTAGCTGCGTGCTGGCGGCGGGCGGCTTCGAGTCCAACCGCGAGTGGCTGCGCGAGGCCTGGGGCCGGAACCCGGCGGGGGAATGGCCCGCCGACAACTTTCTCATTCGCGGCACGCGGTTCAATACGGGGATGCTCCTGCGCTTCATGATGGACGCCGGCGCCGACATGACCGGCGATCCAACCCAGGCGCACATGGTGGCGATCGACGCGCGCGCGCCGCTCTACGACGGCGGAATCTGCACACGTATCGACTGTGTGTCACTGGGCGTGGTGGTGAATCGCGATGCCGGGCGCTTCTATGACGAAGGCGAGGATTTCTGGCCGAAGCGATACGCGATCTGGGGCCGGCTCGTCGCGCAGCAGCCGGGACAGGTTGCGTATTCAATCATCGACGCGAAGGCGGTGGGACGCTTCATGCCACCAGTATTCCCGGGGACAAAAGCAGGCTCGCTTCCGGAACTGGCCCGCACGCTGATCGGTTGGTTGCCCGAACGCGCGCCGGTGTGGGCCGAGCTCAGCGTCAGCGAGCATCTCGACGCGCACGGGCGACTGCGCGGATTGCGCGGCACCGCCCTGCGCGCGGCCCGCAACGCGATCATCGAACGGCTGGAACTGCAGCCACTGGCCCGACGCCTGGCCGGCGTGTTGTCGCAAGGCCAACGCCAAC
>CALFSF010000604.1 GCA_937917025.1 uncultured Paraburkholderia sp. | reverse complement strand
CAACCTGCTTGTCCGGGTTGTTGATGAAGTACGGCGACAGGTAGCCGCGGTCGAACTGCATGCCTTCGACGACGTCGAGTTCGTCTTGCAGCGACTTGCCGTCTTCGACGGTGATGACGCCTTCCTTGCCGACCTTGTCCATCGCTTCAGCGATGCGGTCACCGATCGACGAATCGCTGTTCGCGGAGATCGCGCCAACCTGGGCGATTTCCTTGTTCGTCGTGCACGGCTTGCTGATCTTGCGCAGTTCTTCGATAGCGGCCGTCACGGCCTTGTCGATACCGCGCTTCAGGTCCATCGGGTTCATGCCCGATGCGACGTACTTCATGCCTTCGCGAACGATCGATTGCGCGAGGACGGTTGCCGTCGTCGTGCCGTCGCCTGCGTTGTCGCTGGTCCGGGAAGCCACTTCCTTGACCATCTGTGCGCCCATGTTCTGGAGCTTGTCTTTCAGTTCGATCTCTTTCGCGACCGAAACACCGTCCTTCGTGACCGTCGGGCCGCCGAAGCTGCGTTCCAGGACCACGTTGCGGCCCTTCGGACCCAGCGTGACCTTCACTGCGTTGGCGAGAATGTTCACGCCTTCAACCATCTTGGCACGGGCGGAATCACCGAATACGACGTCTTTAGCTGCCATCTTCTAACTCCTTGAATTCTCTGGGATATAGCCGGGATTTCAGCGATTTTTCGCTTACTTCTGCACCACGGCCATGATGTCTTCTTCACGCATCACCAGCAGTTCGTTGCCATCGACCTTGACGGTCTGGCCAGCGTACTTGCCGAACAGGACGCGATCACCCACTTTCACGTCGAGCGCGATCTGCGCGCCCTTGTCGTCACGCTTGCCCGGGCCGACTGCGAGGATTTCGCCTTGATCCGGCTTTTCCGCTGCGGCTTCGGGGATCACGATGCCCGACGCAGTCTTGGTTTCCTGGTCAAGACGCTTGACGATCACGCGATCATGCAAAGGACGAAGGTTCATACATACTCCTCTCTGGATTGAGACTGAAGAACGCTGAGAAAACCCGGCTGGCAGGGCCAACCGGAAATGTTGTTAGCACTCTCGTGCAGCGAGTGCTAATTATATGGACGGGCGGTGACAAATTCAAGGAGGGGCGTGGGGTTGTTTCGTGGGGAGGCGCCCAATGGGGAGCCTCGTTGCCCTGAACCTGAATCTCGCGATGCAGCGAGATCCGGATGGATCGGAATAATTCCCTTTCGAAACAGCGGTCTATCTGTAGACGCTCGCCGTCGTCAAACCGGATATCGATCTTTTGCGGCGGGCTGCCTGATGCTCGGGCTCGCCGGATTTTTCTCCGTGACCACAGGCCAGGGAAATCCCTTAGTCGTCTGATCGTCGAGGTTATTGCGCTCCAACTGAAGCACGAGAGCGGCAAGGTCAAGGTCAATGCAGACGACCGGTCGGGATGAGCGGAATGCAATTCTTCGGTCGAGCAACGTCCATCGACAGGGTCACCGGTGCATCGCCGCAGCGACCAGAAGGTGAAACGGTAGCGCAAGTAGCGTCGCCCCCGCGACGCCGAGCAGCCACAACGCAACGAACCATATCAGGCGTTGGCGATGCGTCTTTCTGGTATCACGGTTTGTTTCTGACATGGCCTCTCGCGTCCCATGCAACTTGTTGCGGTCGATCAGAGTTGGCGCTTTAGCGCTTACTCTACGCCGCAAAGCGCGGCGCCACGTTCAACTCAAGGCCGCTCGAGCTTCGGGGTGCCATGCTCTTTCGGCGGCGTGAACGCCGTCGAAAATCGCGACGATCCACTGTTGCGCCATTTTGATCGCGTCTCGCATCGATAGCGTTATCTGTCAAAGATAGCGATTTTCGCGGCGCGCGCCACGTGTTTATTTCCGATGCCTCGTATCGGTCGAAGTGAGAATGTGCCCCCTCGCGCATTCGCGAGAATTTCCCCGGTGTATTGCTTTAGCATCGGCTGATTACTCGCATCGATTTGGAATCCAGATTAATTCAGTCCAGACCCGATATGAAGTATCGAAAGAAACCGGGATGCCACATTCAAATTAATCCCAAAGCCTTTCCGCGGTTTCCATAAGACGGCTGGGCGGTATAACATCTGTGGGCGCAGCAGCAAACCTGCTTCACTCATGCAGACAACAGACTTTTGCTCCCTCAGGCACGCGGTCGCGGAACGGAAAAGCATGCGTTCCGCCAATGCCGGAATCCGTAACGGTTATCAAAATTCAATCTCATGCCTAAAGACACGCCAGAATCACAAGCCGTTTGCAATAACGTCGTCACGCGTAGCGCGATCTTCATCGTCGCGACCCTTGCGGGCGGCGACAACGCAGCCGACACGGTGCGCGCATGGTGCGCGGATATCGCCGCCCTCGTGCGCTCGGTCGGCAAGCGCGTCCCTTCAGGCAACCTGACGTGCGTATGCGGCTTCGGCTCCGACGCGTGGGACACGCTGTTCGGCGCCCCGCGTCCCGCTGGGCTGCACCCGTTCCGCGAATTCGGCGAAGGCGAACGCCACGCCGTGGGTACGCCCGGCGACATCCTGCTGCACATTCGCGCGGACCAGATGGATCTCTGCTTCGAGCTCGCCACACAGCTGACAGGGCGGCTGCGCGACGCGGTCACGGTGGTGGACGAAGTGCATGGTTTTCGTTACTTCGATCTGCGCAGCATGGTGGGCTTCGTCGACGGCACCGAGAATCCGGCAGGCCGCGAGGCCGCCGGGTTCACCCTCATCGGTGACGAGGATCCGGCGTTCGCGGGCGGCAGCTATGTCCTCGTGCAGAAGTACCTTCATGACATGACCGGCTGGAACGCGCTTTCCGTCGAGACGCAGGAGCGCATTATCGGGCGCACGAAGCTGTCCGACATCGAGCTCGACGCAGCGGTCAAACCGTCGTCGTCGCACAGCTCGCTGACGACGCTCGAAGAGAACGGCGAGGAAGTGAAAATCCTGCGCGACAACATGCCGTTCGGCCGCCCCGGCGCGGGCGAGTTCGGCACGTATTTCATCGGTTACGCGCGTTCGCCCGCGCCGATCGAGCAGATGCTGGAGAACATGTTCGTCGGACGGCCGCCGGGCAATTACGACCGGCTGCTCGACTATAGCCGCGCGGTCACGGGCGGCCTCTTCTTCGTGCCTTCGGCGGACCTGCTCGAGGCGCTCGCTGACCGCGATCCGCAAACCGCCGTTGCCGGCCAGCAGCCCGATACGTCTTCGTCCACCGCGCCGCATCACGACGGCTCGCTGAATATTGGCTCTCTCAAAGGAACCGCACAACATGAATAACCTCCATCGCGAACTTGCCCCCATCTCCAGTGCCGCGTGGTCGCAGATCGAAGAGGAAGTGGCGCGCACGTTCAAGCGCTCCGTCGCCGGCCGTCGCGTGGTCGACGTCAAGGGTCCGGGCGGCGCGGAACTGACGAGCGTCGGCACGGGGCATCAGACCACGGTCGCCTCGCCGCAGCAAGGCGTCGTCGCGAAGCTGTCCGAGGTCAAAGCCTTCGTTCAGTTGACCGTGCCGTTCGAATTGCGGCGCGATGCGATCGACAGTGTCGAGCGCGGCGCGAAAGATGCCGACTGGCAGCCGGCGAAAGATGCCGCCAAAGAGCTCGCCTATGTCGAGGACCGCGCGATTTTCGACGGGTATCAGGCTGCGGGCATCGGCGGGATTCGCGAAGGCTCGTCGAATCCGCCGCTCGCGCTGCCGGCCGACGTCAGCGACTATCCCGGCACGATCAGCAACGCGCTCGAACAGCTGCGGCTCGCCGGCGTCGACGGCCCCTATTCCGTGCTGCTCGGCGCCGATGCGTACACGGCGCTCGGCAAGGCAAGCGATCAGGGCTATCCCGTCATCGAGCACATCAAGCGGATCGTGAACGGCGACATCATCTGGGCGCCCGCGCTCGCAGGCGGCTGCGTGCTGTCCATGCGCGGCGGCGACTTCGAGCTGCATCTTGGCGAAGACCTGTCGATCGGTTACGCGAGCCATACCGATTCGGTCGTGCGCCTCTATCTGCGCGAGACGCTGACGTTCCTGATGCTGACGAGCGAAGCATCGGTCTCGGTGACGCAAGCGGAATAGGCGGCGTCTGTTCAAATCTGCTCGCCGTCGCCGCCATCGTTGCGGGCTCAGGCCCGCAACGATGGCTTTAGAAGCGCGGAAACCTCATCGTCGGGAAGTACGTCAAGGCAACTTGTCGCGTCGTCGCAGTCGACGTGTACCCTTCCCACGATTTCCGGAATGCACGTCTTCAACATCGCCATGACCATCCGTACCCGCGGCGGTACGTGGCGTTGCGCCTGGGTAAGCACATTCAGATCGAAAGGGAGCACCTCGAATTGCGGCAGTATGCGCACCAGCCGGCCATCGGCAAGCGCATCGACGCACGCCGGCTCCTCCAGGACTCCGATGCCGACACCCGAGAGAATCATTTCATACATGGGCCGCCAGTGACTGGTCTTGATCGCCGTATGGATCGGCGCGCTCTCCACGACGCTCGCTATATGTCTGAGCGGCAACTGGTCCGTGCCGAACATGCCCTGGACGCGAATGAACGGGTGATTCACCAGGTCACACGGCTCGATAACCGGATCGTGCTGGCTCAGATAGCCCGGCGCGGCAACCAGGATGCGCCCGACCTGGCCGAGCTGGCGCGCAATGAAGGCCCCCTCTCCGAGTTGTCCAAGACGAAAGGAGATGTCCACGCCCTCCGTCACGAGATCGACGATCCTGTCGTTCAGGACCAGTTCCAGGTCCAGCTCGGGCCACGCTGCGCAAACCCGCGTCAACGCCTCCGGCACGACCGTTTCGCCGAAGCAGTGGGGTGCTGCGATGCGAATCGTTCCCCTGAGGATCTGCTCGTCGTTCGACACTTCGGCGACGGCCTGCTCGACGGCGCACAGAATCTTCTTGCTGTGTTCGTAGAAGGTGACGCCCTCGGGCGTGCAATTGAATGCGCGGGCGCTACGGAGCAGCAACCGGCAGCCAAGATGCTTCTCGAGCCGCTCGATACGCTCGCTCGCGGCCGGCTGCCCGATATTGAGGTCCCGTGCCGCGCGGGAGATACTCCCGCGCTCGACGACCCTGACGTAGATACGCATGGCTTCCAGCAAATTCATGGCGTGCAGCCCGCCTTTGCGCCGCCATGACTGTCAGCGCCGCGGCCTGCGGACCGCTGACGGCATGCGTTGCTTCTTCCCTTCGGTTTTACCGCTTCCATGCTTTGGCTCCAGTGATTACGCGCGGCACGGTCCCGGCATCGGGACCCGCCACCGTACATTCAATGGAAGAAAGAGTAAGACCGCAGGGGCAGTCGCTGAGTGTACAAATCGGGCCGGCGCGCGTCAGTACAGTTCTGCTACGATCCCGGGACCGGGCGAAGGCATGTCCGCGCGAGCGCCTGCAGATCACGAGAGCGGCCGGTACAACCTGCCGCGGAGAAACGCCAGGGGAATCGTCGGATGAATCTCTATGAGAAGCTTGCAGACGACATCGAGCGGTCGATCCGGCAAGGCGTGTACCGTGATGGCGAACGCCTCCCATCGGTGAGGCAGACCAGCCAGCAGCACCGGATCAGCGTCACCACGGCTATCCGCGCGTATTTGCTGCTCGAAAGCCGTGGCCTCGTGACAAGCAAGCCCCAATCCGGTTATTTCGTCAATTTCCGCAACGATGAGGGCGAGCGAAAGACGTTCGAACTCCGGCCGTCGAAGCCGATCCCGATTTCGTCGCCGGTCGACGTCAGCCGGCTGGTGCTTTCGACGCTGCGCTCGATCGGTGTCGACGATGCGGTGCCGCTCGG
>CALFSF010000603.1 GCA_937917025.1 uncultured Paraburkholderia sp. | reverse complement strand
TGGCGACTTCCTCTGGCGCAACGAAGCGGCGTTGCGGGTTCTGACGCAGCAGCGCTTCGCGCGCCTGCTGCTCGCTGCGCGAAGTCGTCGCGGTGATCTGGTCCAGCGATGCGCGCAGCAGTTCCGTTTCGGTGTAGCCGGGACAGACCGCGTTCACGGTGATGCCGTGAGTCGCCACCTCGCGCGCGAGCGAGCGTGTGAGCCCGATCACGCCGTGCTTCGCGGCGCAATAGGCCGCGACGTACGCGTAACCCGTTTGGCCCGCCGTGCTCGCCACGTTGACGATGCGGCCCGTGCTCCGTTCGAGCATCGCGGGCAACACCGCGCGCGTACACAGAAAAACGCCAGTGAGATTCACGTCGAGCATGCGTTGCCAGAGCGCCATGTCGGTGCGCGCGAACGGTGCCGCCTGCGCCTGACCCGCGTTATTGACGAGTACGTCCACCGCGCCCAGGCGCGTGGCCGCTTCAGCAAATGCCGCCGTAACCGCCGCTTCCTGCGTGACGTCGACGCTAACGGCGCTCACTTCGCCGGCATCGCTCAACGCTTCGCGTTGTGCTTCGAGCTTTGCCGCGTCGCGGCCCATCAGCGTGACACGTGCGCCAGCGCGCACGAGCGCGGCCGCGGTGGCCGCGCCGATGCCGCTGCCGCCGCCCGTGACGACCGCGTGCCGTCCTTCGACTCCCTGCCATGCGTGGTTCACGACGTGCCCTCCGCGCGCTGCGCGCGTTCCTGTGGCGAGAGCCGCGCGTTTTCCGCGGCCTGGGCGCGCTCGCGCTCAAGATTGCGCTCAAGCTGCGATTTCGCGGCGGTGTACTGCTTCGGCCACGCGATGTCGAAATAGCCGATACGTGCAGCCTCGTTGAGTGTCCACGACGGATTCGCCAGATGCGGACGCGCAATCGCGCACAAATCGGCGCGTCCCGCCGCGATGATGCTGTTGACGTGATCCGCTTCCGAAATCGCGCCGACTGCGATCGTGGCGATGCCCGCTTCGTTACGGATGCGATCGGCGAACGGTGTCTGAAACATGCGGCCGTACACGGGCTTTTCTTCCTTGCTGACCTGTCCCGACGACACGTCGATCATGTCCGCGCCGGCCGCCTTGAACGCGCGGGCGATGGCCACGGCGTCGTCCGGTGTCGTGCCGCCGTCTACCCAGTCGTGCGCGGAAATACGGACCGAAACCGGCTTGTCGGCAGGCCAGACTTTACGGATCGCGGCGAACACCTGCAGCGGATAACGCAGACGGTTCTCCAGCGAGCCGCCGTATTCATCGGTTCGATGGTTGGTGAGCGGCGAAAGGAAGCTCGACAGGAAATAGCCATGCGCGCAATGCAGTTCGAGCCAGTCGAAGGAAGCCTCGGTGGCCATTTCCGTTGCGCGCACAAACTGCGCTTCAATCGTGCGCAGATCGTCGTGCGTCGCTTCACGCGACCACTGACTTACGCCGCGCAGATACTGTTGCGGCGATGCGGAAACCAGCGGCCAGTTGTTGTCGGGCAGCGGTTGATCGATGCCTTCCCACGCGACGCGCGTCGAAGCCTTGGCGCCCGCGTGCCCCAGCTGCAAACCGATTTTTGCATCCGACTGCGCGTGTACGAAGTCGACAATCCGCCGCCATGCGTGGAGATGTTCAGGGGCGTACATGCCGGGACATCCGGGCGTGATGCGCGCTTCCGGGGAGACACACGTCATCTCCGTCATGACGAGCGCGGCGCCGCCCATGGCACGCGCGCCGAGATGCATCAGGTGATAGTCGCCCGCGATACCGTCGACCGCCGAATACTGTGCCATCGGCGAAACGACGACGCGATTCTTCAACGTGACGCCACGCAACGTGAAAGGCGTGAACATCGGCGGGACCGGACGGTTGCTTTCGGCACGCGTCATGCCGGCTTCGCTTGCGAGCCAGTCTTCGAACTGCGAGACATAACGTGCATCGCGCGCGCGAAGATTTTCGTGAGAGATACGCTGCGAGCGCGTGAGCAGCGAATATGCGAACTGCTCCGGATCGAACGACGTATAGCGGTCGACGTTCTCGAACCATTCCGTCGAGTTGCGCGCGGCGTTCTGGATGCGCAGAACGTCCACGCTGCGGACTTCGGTGTAATGCGTGAGCGCATCGCTGAGGCTCTCCGGATGCGCGCTGATGCTGCTCGCCAGTTCGATCGCGTCTTCGAGCGCGAGCTTCGTGCCCGAGCCGATAGAGAAGTGCGCGGTGTGCGCCGCGTCGCCCATGAGGACGACCGGTGTCGTGCCGCCGCCGGCTCGCGGCTTCCAGTGCACCCACTCCTTGTTGATGACACGCGGAAAGCGGATCCATTGCGACGAGCCGCGCAGATGGCTTGCGTTCGAAAGCAGTGGATTGCCGTCGAGGTATTGTGCAAAGAGGCGCTCGCAGAACGCGATGCCTTCTTCCTTGCTCATTTCATCGAGACCCGCGGCGCGCCACACGTGCTCGGGCGTTTCGACGATGAACGTCGACGTGCTGTCGTCGAAACGGTATGCGTGTGCCTGGAACCAGCCCCATTCGGTTTCTTCGAATGCGAACGTGAACGCGTCGAAGAGTTTCTTCGTGCCGAGCCAGACGAAGCGGCAGTTGCGCATGTCGATGTCGGGCTGGTACGTGGCGACGTATTTCTGGCGGATCGCGCTGTTGGCGCCGTCGCACGCGATGATCAGATCGGCCTCGTAGACGTCGTCATCGGTGACCTGGGTTTCGAAGACGAGCTTGAC
>CALFSF010000602.1 GCA_937917025.1 uncultured Paraburkholderia sp. | reverse complement strand
CATCGAGATGGACGATGTGGCGCGCCTTCGTCTGTACCCTTAACGCGGTGCTGTCGGGATGATCTCTCGCAATCACGGCAAAGAACATGGCTTTATCCGTTCCGGGTGAGCACGAAGTCGTTTGCGAGTTCCCAGAAGGGTCCGCCGACACCGAAACGCTCCGCTGCCTCCGGCGAGTCATTGCGCCTGAACTCGCGGATCAGCGACGATTTCACCGCGAACACGACGTCCGAATCGAGGTAGGGGTCTTCCGCGTCGAACAGATGCGTGGTGAGCTTCCTGAATCCCGGCGCGGACACGATCGCGTGCAGATGGGCCGGACGAAACGGAGACCGTGCCGTTGCACGCAGCAGTTCGCCCACCGGGCCATCGGTCGGAATCGGATAAGAGGTGGGCCGGATGGTTTTCATCAAAAACGCGCCGTCCGGCTTCGCGCGATACCAGCCGCGCAGGTTGTCCTCCGGTTGCGACTTGTCCTGGATGTCGTACATACCGTTCGCGTCGGTCTGCCAGATTTCGATCGTCGCGTCGGGCACCGGCTCGCCGTTGCCGTCGACCACCCGGCCGTGAATCACCAGCGGCGTGTCGTCGCCGTCGCGCAGCAGCACCGATTCACCCCACTTGCGCTCAGGCGACCCGGGCACATAAAACGGACCGAGCACCGTCGATTCCGTCGCGCCCTCTTTCACGCCGGCGCTGACCATGTTGACGAGCGCGGAAACGCCGAGGTTGTCGGACAGCAGGATCATCTCCTGCCGCTTGTCGTCGCTGATCTGGCCCGTCCGGGTCAGGAATTCGATTCCCGCGTTCCATTCGCTTTCGGTCAGGCGCACGTCGCGCACGAACGCGTGCAGATGGCGGATCAGCGACTGCAAAACGGTGCGCAGGCGCTCGTCAGGCGTGCTCGAGTACCGCTCGAGCACCACTTCGGTCAGTTCAGTTTCGGTCATGTTTCTCATAGCGTCTCCGTTTTGTGATTCCCGAACATCGGCGACATATCCCCGATGCGGGAAGGGGCGAGCAACTGGCGGTTGCTGCACGCTGTCAGCGGCGCGATCCCGTGCATGAAGCTGTTCCATTTCGCGGACGCCTGCAATGCCACGCGATGCGACGACCAGGCTTCTACGTCAGGAAAGAACCGGTATAGCAGAACCTGATTGAGTGCGCCGACGATGCTGCTGAAGCCGCCAAACAGCCCTTCCATCGCAGCCGGGTCTTCGGCGAGCGCGTGCTGCCGGAACGCATGCCAGCAGGCTGGCACCCCGCCGGCGGCAAAGCTCAGCGTGGTCTCCTCGACAACGCCCGCGCGTCGCGACGCGCTGAACAAAGGCCCCTGCGAGGCAAGCCAGTCCTGGCCGTTTCCCCAGTGAGGCGTCAATTCTGGCAGGGGCGCGGGCACGAGAAACCGGCTTTCCTGACGCACGATCAGCGGGCGAATGCGACCGAAATACGCCTGTAATTCCCCTCGCCCATAAAGACCCAGCAGACGCGTTTGCCAGTCATCGAAACTGTCGTAGCGATACAGGCTGACGATCTGGTCCAGCGAGCCGGTACACGTTGCGAACGTGCCAATCAGGCGTTCGAGTATCGGCTGCAAGCCGTCTTCGCCGCGTTCGCGCTGCGCATCCCAGAACAGCTCGGCGGCACCCGGCCGAAGCGTGTAGCAGCGGTGTTCGATCAACATTGCGGCATCCCTTGTGACGGATTCGCGCGGAGCATGCGGCATCAGCCGGGCCCGGCGCCTTCGTAAGCGCGCTGCAGCAGTGCGCGGATCGCCACCCGTTCGAGCGGGCGGGGATTCGGATACGGCGTTTGCACCACAAGATCGGCGGCACGATCGAGTGCGTCCGCCGCCATGCCGAGTTCCCGCAGCGAACGCGGCACGCCGAGCGACTGGCCGAGCGCATGGAGCCCCGCGACTGCCCGCGGACGTTCGAGCGCGCGCGCGATGCGTGCCAGCGCCTCGGGCGCCGCATCCGCGTTGTAGGCAAGCGCATGCGGCAGGATCACCGTATGCACTTCCGCGTGAGGCAGGTTGAAACTGCCCCCAAGCGTGTGGCACAGCTTGTGGTGCAACCCCATCTGCACGTTGCCCAGCACCGTGCCGCACAGCCAGGTGCCGTATTGCGCGTCGCTGCGCGCATCGAGGTCGGCCGGCGCCGTTCGCAGCCGCGGCAGCGCATGCGCGAGCGCGCGAATGCCCTCTTCGGCCATCAGACTGTAGACCGGATTGCCATCCTGGGCGTACAGCGCTTCGGCGGCGTGCGCGATCGCGTTCATGCCGCTCGTCATGCTCAGTGTCACGGGCAGCGCGAGCGTCAGTTCGGGGTCGTAGATGACGTTGCGGGGCAGCACCCGCCAGTCGCGCCCGGTCTTCTTGATGCCGTCCTCGGTGATGCCGTATAGCGGCGTCATTTCCGAGCCCGCGTAGGTCGTCGGCAGCGCGACGATCGGCAGATCCGATTCGAGCGCGATCGCCTTGGCGAGACCGATCGTCGAACCGCCGCCGGCCGCGACGCAGCCATCGGCGCCGAGGCGCCGGGCGGCGTCTATCGCACTGCGCGCGACTTCGACCGGCACGTGCATGACCGCGCTGCCCAGCACGCCGGCACAGCGCTCGCCGAGAATCCCGGCGATCTCGTGGCCGAGTTCCGTCTGCTCCGGCGTGGTCAGCACGAGCGCGCGCCGGATGCCGCGCTGGTCGAGTTCGCGCGGCAGGAACTGACGGCTGCCGGCGCCGAAGACAACCCGGGTCGCATGGGTTTCGTGCGTGAATGACTGCATGACGCGCATTCCTCGATTAATTTGATGACCAGGATGGCGTGGCCGCCGCGAGCATCTCGCGCGCATAGCCGATCTCGGCGTCGCGAATGCCGTGTTCCGTTGCGCCCTCGATTTTCAGGGTCACGGCCGCGCCGGCCCTGTCGAAAAACGCCGCGCTTTCGCGCACGCTGCCGGCTGGCACATAGGGGTCATCGTCCCATGTCGACAACAGCACCGGCATGTGCCGCAGCGCGCCATGCCCGACGTCGCGATGCATGCCAGGCGGCCCGATCAGGCCGCCGGTGAACGCGACCAGCGCGCGATAGCGCCGCCGCGCACGCCAGACAAACTCGCTGCACAGGCACGCGCCCTGCGAAAAACCCATCAACACCTGCGCTTCGTAGGGGATGCCCTGTTCGTGCAGCGCGCCGGACACCGACTCGAGCCGCGCCAGTGCCTGCGAAAGGCGCGGCTCGTTCGCCGCAAGTGGCTCGATGAAACGCCGCGGATACCACGAACCGTCCGCCGCGGCCGGCGCATGCCACGCAATATCGGGCCGCGCGAAACGGCGCACCACCTGCTCGTGCATCCACCCGGGCGACTGCCCGCGGCCATGCACGAGAATGACGGCCAGCGCCGCATCGCGTGCCGGTGCGCCGAACACGTTCAATGGCGTTTGGAAGTGTGGATTGGGGTTCGACATATGCACGTCAATACTTCAGCGTTTCCAGCGACTCCATGATCGTCGCCCGCTGGCTTTCGAACTGCGGCGCAATCTGCACTTTCGAGCCGAGTTCCTCGTAACGTTCGTCGATCAGGAAACCTTCGGGCTTCGATACCGTGGCCTCGAACATCGCCCCGCTCGGCGTGCGCACATAGATCGATTCGAAGTAGCCGCGATCCTTGCGCTCGGAGGTATCGGTGAAGCCCATGCCTTCCAGGTTCGCCTTGACCTTGTCCTGCACCGTGCGATCCGCCACCTGAAACGCGCAGTGATGCACGATGCCCGCTCCGTAGGTCCAGCTGGCCTGCGGCAGGTCCGGCTCGACCACGTAGTCGACGAACTTGCCCGAGCCGCCATCGCCGAACGCGTAGCGCAAGTACTTGCCGTCGCGCGCCGACTCGTGCGCGGCCCACCCGTTTTCCATGAATTCCTGCGACGTTCCGGTCTCGCGCACGTTCACGCCGATCGTGTGCAATCCGCGAATCGCCAGCTCGGCGGGCACCTCGCCGTTCGAGTACGGCTTGCGTGCGTCATCGGCGATGCCGATCAGCTCGTAGCCGACACCGCACGGATGCGCGAAGCTCAGCACGTGTTCGCCGAAGCGCTCCGAGCGTTTGACGTCGAAACCGTGCGCGGCGAGGCGCTTTGCCCAGAACGGAATGGCCGACACCGGCACCGACAGCGCGAGACTGTCGATCTGCCCTGCGCCGCGCTGTCCCTTGCGGCCGGAATGGGCGACAGGAAAACAGGTGATCAGCGTGCTTTCCTCGCCGATGTCGTTGCCGTAGTACAGGTGATAGAACGGTGCGACGCCATCGTAAATCAGCGTCTTCTTCACGCTCTTGAGCGACAGCACCTTCGTGTGGAAGTCGTAGTCTTCCTGCGCTGTGCCCACGCACAGCGTGATGTGGTGATGACGCTGGATTGTCTGGCTTGCCTGAGTCATGCTTGTCTCCTTCAGCTGGATCTTGATGGGTGTCGCGCGCGGGTGCGGATGACCCTCGGTGCGGCTGGCGGGATCATTCCGCCCGTTTTTCAGCTTGTTTTTCAAATGTCATCGCGCCGTCGACCAGGTCCCAGATAAACCGGCCAGAAGGCTCGCGTTGCTCCTCGGCGATGTGCGCGATCAGGCCGGCCGCGCGGCTCAACACCGCGAAGCCGCGCATCAACGCAGCGGGAATGCCGATGTCGCCGAGCACTGCGGCCACTGCACCGGTCGCGTTGATCGTGATGTGACGCCCCGCCGCCGCGTCCACTTGCGCGGCAAGCTGTTCGAGCGCCACGCAGCGCGCGCCGAACGTGCCACCCTCGCGCGCGAGTTGCAGTAGCGCGATGGCGCGCGGGTCGTCCGGCTTGTGCAGGTGATGGCCAAAGCCCGGCACCGCCTCGCGCCTGGCGCGGTAATCCAAGGCGATGCGTTGGGCTTCGGCAGCGCCGTTTTCGCCCGCCGCGACGATCCGGTCGAGCAGCGCCGCCGCCGGCTCCATCGTGCCGACAAAGCGGCTCGCGACCGCCAGCAATCCCGCCGCGACGCCGGCCTGCAGATTCTCCGGCGAGCTTGCGTAGACCATCCGCGTGGCGATGGCGCTCGGCGTCATGCCGTGCTCCATCAGCGTCACCAGCACCGCGTCGACGATGCGGCGCTCCGCATCCGTCGGCATCCTGCCGAAGGTCTGTTTCATGAACACGTCGACAAAGCTCGCGCGGCCGAGCAGGTCGCCCACCAGATCGTCGTCGCCGTAGTACACGGCGCGCGTGGTGTAGCGGCACAACGCGGTGCGCGGGGCGTGTTTTTCGTGCGGCGCGTCCATCAGTGGCTCCGCTCGTTGAGGATCGTTTCGCGAATCGCGGGCTTGAGCACCTTGCCCACCGCGCTGCGCGGCAGCGACTCGAACAGATGAACGTGCTTGGGCGCCTTCACCGAGCCCAGCTCGCGTTTGACGAGGCCGATCAGCTCGTCGGCGTCCACGCTCATGCCCGGGCGCAGTTGCACCGCCGCATGCACCGCCTCGCCCCACTTCTCATCGGGGACGCCAACCACAGAACAGTCCGCGATCGCCGGATGGGCGGACAGCACCACCTCCACGTCGCCTGGATAGACGTTGAAGCCGCCGGTGATGATCACGTCGCGGATACGGTCGCGCAGGAACAGATAGCCGCGTTCGTCGAATACGCCCGCGTCGCCGGTCCGCAGCCAGCCGTCGACGAGCGTCTTGCGCATTTCCTCGTCGGCGCTCAGGTAGCCGCTCATCACGAGGTCGCCGCGCACGGCGATCTCGCCTTCCTCGCCGACCGGCAGCGGCGCGCCGTCCTTGCCGACGATGGCGACACGCGTCATCAGCGACGGCCGTCCGACCGAAGCGAGATGCTCTCCGGCCATCGCGGCCGGCGGCAGGAACGTGATGATCTGCGGCGCCTCGGTCTGGCCGAACGACGTGCACAGCACCGGCCCGAACACCGATTGCGCCGCGCGGATCTGCTCGGGCCGCATCGGCGCGCCGCCGTAGACGAGGTAGCGCAGCGCGGCGAGCCTGCGCGGCGTGCGACGCTGCTCTTCCACCAGCGCGAGAATCAGTGTGGGCGGAGCGAAGAAGATCGTTGCATCGTGCTCGGCGGCAGCGTCGAGCAGACCCGCGGGCTTCGTGTCCTCGGGGAAAACCAGCGCGCCGCCTGCACCCAGCAACGGCAGCATGTACGTGGATGTGCCGTGCGTGAGCGGCGCGGCGACCAGATAGCGGTCGTCGGGCGTGAGGCCCAGTTCGTGAATCTGCGTCGCGATGTTCGCGTTCCATGCGCGCAGCGGCTGGATGACGCCCTTCGGGAAACCCGTCGTGCCCCCAGTGAACTTGATCGCCTGCGCATCTTCGAGGCTCACGCCGCCCCGCGCATACGGGCCGAACGCGACCGCGCCGGTGTCGCCGGCGTCGCGCGTCAGGTCGTCCAGCGGACGCAGCGGCATGGGCACGCCCGCGAGCCGTTCGAGCATCGCCGCATCGGCAAGCACGAGCGTCGGCCCGACAAACTCGACGATGCGCCGCAGTTCCGGGTCGCCGTTGCGTGGGTTGAGCGGCACCCAGACCTTGCCCGCGGCGAGGATCGCAAGAATCGCCAGCAGGTGCTCGACGCTGTTCGCGGCGCCCACGCAGACGCGGCTGCGCGGCAATGGATCGAGGCGCGTGAGCGCCGCCGCGCGTGCCAGCACCTGCGCCGCGAGCGCGCTGAACGTCAGGTTGCCGGACGGGCTCACGACGGCAATCCGGTTCGGATGCCGATGGGCCGCGCGCCAAAGGAAATCAACTGGGTACATACGGACTTTCTCCGGGAATGAAGTGGACCGGTCGGGCTGCGGGTAGCGGCGGATGTTCAGTCGTTGAAGACAAGAATACGTTTTTATACGAATGTTCGAACATTCGGAGATACCCTGGCCCGGCAGACATTCGTTGTCGCATCTGGCGACGCAACATGTTCAGCGCGGTCGATACGGCGCGGGAATGAAGCGCTCGCCCGGCTTCACGCCCGCTTTCGACAGCACGTAGTCGCGCGAGCGGGTCAGGTCGCCGAGCACCTGACGCTCGTCGATACCAGTCAGCTTGCCGCCGCGCTTGACCACCCGTCCGGCGACCCACACCGTGTCGACGAGTCCTGGATGCCCCGCGAGCACCACCGCGCCGACCGGATTGTTGAGCGGCGCCATTTCGAGGTTGTCCGCGCGGATCATCACGATGTCGGCATCCTTGCCGGGCGTGAGCGAGCCGATCCTGCTGTCGAGACGCAGCGCCTTCGCGCCATTGATC
>CALFSF010000601.1 GCA_937917025.1 uncultured Paraburkholderia sp. | reverse complement strand
ACGATGTTCTGCGTCGGGTCCTTGATGTCGCACGTCTTGCAGTGCACGCAGTTCTGCGCGTTGATCACAAGCCGCTCCGTGTTGTCGTCGTTCTTCACGAACTCATAAACAGCGGCCGGGCAGTACCGTGCTTCCGGGCCCGCGTACGTCGCCAGATTCACGTTCACCGGCACCGACGGGTCTTTGAGCGTCAGATGCGCCGGCTGGTTCTCCTCGTGATTCGTGTTCGAGATGAACACCGACGAGAGCCGGTCGAACGTCAGCTTGCCGTCCGGCTTCGGATACACGATCGGCTTGCACTGCGCTGCCGGTTTCAGCATTTCGTGATCCGAATGCCGGTGATGCAGCGTCCACGGCACGTTGCCGCCCAGCACCTTCTGTTCGAGCCCCACCATCAGCGTGCCCAGATACAGACCCTTGCTCATCCACTGCTTGAAGTTGCGCGCACGGTACAGTTCGGTGTGCAGCCACGACGTCTTGAAGGCTTCCGGGTACGCCGCGAGCTCATCGGCCTGACGGCCGGCCTGGACTGCGTCGAACGCGGCGTCGGCGGCGAGCATCCCGGTCTTGATCGCGGCATGCGAGCCCTTGATGCGCGAGGCGTTCAGGAAGCCCGCATCGTCGCCGACCAGCGCGCCGCCCGGGAACACCAGCTTCGGCAGCGACAGCAGGCCACCGGCGGTGATCGCCCGCGCGCCATATGACACTCGCTTGCCGCCTTCGAGAAACGCGCGGATCGCCGGATGCGTCTTGTAGCGCTGGAACTCCTCGAACGGCGACAGATACGGATTCGAATAGCCGAGGCCGACGACAAAACCCACCATCACCTGGTTGTTGTCGATGTGATAGAGGAACGAGCCGCCGTACGTGTCGTTTTGCAAAGGCCAGCCGGCCGTATGGATCACGAGTCCCGGCTTGTGCTTCGCCGGATCGATTTCCCACAGCTCCTTGATGCCGATGCCGTAGACCTGCGGATCGACACCGTCGCGCAGCCTGAACTTGTCGTTCAGCTGGCGCCCCAGGTGCCCGCGCGCGCCTTCGCAGAAGAGCGTGTATTTGGCGTGCAGCTCCATGCCGGGCTGGAAGTTCTCCGTCGGCTCGCCGTCCTTGCCGATGCCCAGATTCCCGGTAGCGACGCCCTTGACCGAGCCGTCGTCGTTATAGAGGATTTCCGCGGCCGGAAAGCCCGGGAAGATCTCGACGCCCAGCGCCTCGGCCTGCTGGCCGAGCCAGCGCGTGACGTTGGCGAGACTCACGACGTAGTTGCCGTGATTCTTGAAGTTATCCGGCAGCGCCCAGTTCGGCACGCTCTTCGAGCCGGCTTCGGTCAGGAACAGGAAACGGTCTTCAGTCACCTCGACGTCGAGCGGCGCGCCTTTTTCCTTCCAGTCGGGGATCAGTTCGGTGAGCGCGCGCGGGTCCATCACCGCGCCCGAGAGAATGTGGGCGCCGACCTCCGAGCCCTTTTCCAGCACGCACACGCCCACCTCGACGCCCGCCTCCTGCGCGCGCTGCTTCAGACGGATCGCCGCGGACAGCCCCGCGGGCCCGCCGCCGACGATCACCACGTCGTATTCCATCGACTCGCGCGGGCCGTACTGCTCAATGAGACTTGCGGGGGTCATTGATGCTCCTCTTACCGTTAGAATGCTTTTTTCGGGATCGTATTGTCCGGGAAGGACCTGGACGCCGCAACCCGAGTCGTCTACATTAGCACGACCGTTCTATTTTTGTGATACGGTTTAACCCTTCTTCGCGGCTGCCCGGTTCAGGCAGCCGCCGCATCAACCGAACTCAATAAAGGAACGACAATGGGCCGTTCGATCAATCTGGAAGGCAAGGTCGCGCTGATTACCGGCGCGTCGAGCGGGCTGGGCAAGCGCTTCGCGCAGGTGCTGTCGCAGGCGGGCGCGAAGGTCGTGCTGGCAAGCCGCCGCACCGAGCGCCTGAAGGAGCTGCGTGCCGAAATCGAGGCTTCCGGTGGCGCGGCGCACGTCGTTTCGCTGGACGTGACCGATTACCAGAGCATCAAGTCGGCGGTGGCGCACGCCGAGACGGAAGCGGGCACCATCGACATTCTCATCAACAACTCGGGTGTCTCGACCACCCAGAAGCTCTCCGAAGTCACGCCGGCCGACTTCGAATACGTGTTCGACACGAATACCCGCGGCGCCTTCTTCGTCGCGCAGGAAGTGGCCAAACGGATGATGATGCGCGGCAACGGCGGCGCGCAGAAACCGGCGTACCGCATCATCAATATTGCTTCGATGGCCGGATTGCGCGTGCTGCCGCAGATCGGTCTGTACTCGATGAGCAAGGCCGCGGTCGTTCACATGACGAAATCGATGGCGCTGGAATGGGGCCGTCACGGCATCAACGTGAACGCGATCTGCCCGGGTTATATCGACACGGAAATCAATCACCATCACTGGTCGACGGAGCAGGGGCAGAAGCTGGTCTCGATGCTGCCGCGGCATCGCGTCGGCAAGCCGGAAGACCTGGACGGCCTGCTGCTGCTGCTCGCGGCCGACGAATCGCAGTTCATCAACGGCTCGATCATTACCGCCGACGACGGCTTCGGCCTCGCCTGAGCGTCTTTACAGCGCGTCGGCCGGGGGGCCGTGAACCGCTCCCGGCCCGCGTGCGCAGATTCTGTTTCAACCCGTAGAAGAAGTTCGATGAGCGAATACCACGCCGTTTTTGAGATGTCCATGCCGATCCGCTGGGGCGACATGGACGCGTTTGGCCACGTGAACAACACGGTCTATTTCCGTTACATGGAGCAGGTGCGCATTTCCTGGTTCGAGGTGCTCGGCATCGCGGGCGGCAACGGCGAAGGGCAGGGGCCCGTTATCGTCAACGCATCGATGGAGTTTCTGAAGCAGCTTCACTATCCCGGCGATGTGGTCGGCCGCATGTCGGTCGGCACGCCCGGGCGCAGCAGCTTCGACACCGCTTTCGAGCTGACCCGCGCCGACGACCCGGACACCGTCTACGCTCGCGGCGCCGCGCGCTGCGTGTGGATCGACTACGCGGCGGGCAAATCGGTGCCGATTCCTGACCGGTTGCGCTCGACGATCGAACACGCCGCGCTCGTGAAGGCGGCCTGAGCGGTCTGTTGTGCCGTGGGCGCGGCTGCTCCGACCGGGAGCCGGCCTCTGACGTCGGCGCCGCGATACCCGCGTCTGAGTCTCAATGCCCGAGCAGCCGTTGCAGCAGCTCGGTGGCGTTGCCGGTGTCGTACTTGCGCATGAGCCGCGACCGGTAGACGTCGACCGTTCGCGAGCTGATATCCAGCGCCCGGCCAATCTGCTTGCTCGTCTTGCCTGTCACCAGCTGCGCGGCGATTTCCCGTTCGCGCGGCGTCAGTTCGACCGCGACCCGCCGTGTCGCGCTGAGATCCTCGAACGTCCACACGCCCACCGCATGCGGCTCGGTGCGGTCGAGCGAGCGTCCCGTCACGTGGCACCAGAACAGTTCGCCGCCCGCGCGCTTCATGATGCGATCGTCGGCGTAGCTGCCCTGCGCGGTCATGATCGGCGGAATGCGCTCGCCGATGCGCTCGAATTCATCCGGCGACGGGTACAGCACCTGGAAAGACTGCCCAATCAGCGATTCGCGCGGACAGCGGAAAATCGACGCCAGTTGCTCGTTACAGTCCTCGATGATCCGTTCGCGCGAAAGCACGAGCCCGATCGGCGCGAGATGAAAGGCGGTTTGATAATCCAGTGCGGGCATAAGGTGCGCGGGTGAAGCCTGAAGCGGCGGCATACGGTGACAAATACTTATGTACTTTTGCGTATTGTGCCGCATGGTCGCGCCATCGTACCCTTTCGAACAGATCAACAGGTGGCGAAGTCACCGCTGAACCGGACGATGTCACGGCGGCGTCGTATGATTCACGGGTATCGCACCGATCCGGATTTCGGAATTCCAATCGAGGAAGGGACAAACTGATGAACAAGGTCTATCCAGGCGCGGCCGACGCGCTTAAAGACATCGTCAAGGACGGGCAGACATTCGCCGTCGGTGGCTTTGGCCTGTGCGGCATTCCCGAAGCGCTGATCGCCGCGCTGCGCGACACCGGCGCGAAGGGCCTCACGTGTATCAGCAACAATGCGGGCGTCGACGGTTTCGGCCTCGGCCTGCTGCTGGAAACGCGCCAGGTCAAAAAGATGATCTCGTCGTACGTCGGCGAGAACAAGGAGTTCGAGCGGCAATTTCTGGCCGGCGAACTCGAACTCGAATTCACGCCGCAAGGCACGCTTGCCGAGAAGCTGCGCGCCGGCGGCTCGGGCATTCCGGCGTTCTTCACGAATACCGGCTACGGCACGCTGATCGCCGAAGGCAAGGAAACGCGCCAGTTCGGCGAAAACCACTACGTGCTCGAACATTCGCTGACCGCCGACGTCGCGCTCGTGAAGGCGTGGAAGGCCGACAAGTCCGGCAACCTGATCTATCGCCGCACGGCGCGCAACTTCAACCCGATGTGCGCGATGGCCGGCAAGATCACCGTCGTGGAAGTCGAGGAAATCGTGGAAACCGGCGAACTCGATCCGGACGCGATTCATACGCCGGGCATTTTCGTGCAGCGCATCGTGCTGAACGCGCATCCGGAAAAACGTATCGAACAACGCATCGTCCGCGCGAAAGGAGACTGATCATGGCATGGAATCGTGACGAAATGGCCGCGCGCGCGGCGAAGGAACTGCAGGACGGCTTTTACGTGAACCTCGGCATCGGCCTGCCGACGCTGGTGGCGAACCATGTGCCGAAGGGCGTCGAAGTGTGGCTGCAATCGGAAAACGGCCTGCTCGGCATCGGCCCGTCGCCGACCGAGGAAGAAGTGGATGCGGACCTGATCAACGCCGGCAAGCAGACGGTCACGACGCTGCCGGGCTCGTCGATTTTTTCATCGGCGGATTCGTTCGCGATGATTCGCGGCGGCCACATCAACCTGGCGATTCTCGGCGCGATGCAGATCAGCAAGAAGGGCGATCTGGCCAACTGGATGATCCCGGGCAAGATGATCAAGGGCATGGGCGGCGCGATGGATCTGGTGGCGGGCGTCAAGCGCGTGGTCGTGCTGATGGAGCACGTCGCGAAGGGCGACCAGCACAAGATCCTCGAAGAATGCACGTTGCCGTTGACGGGCGTGGGCGTCGTCGACCGGATCATCACGGATCTCGGCGTGATCGACGTCACGGACGACGGCCTGAAGGTGGTTGAACTGGCGCCGGGCGTGAGCGTGGACGAAATCAGGGCGAAGACGGGTGCGCCGCTCGATGTGAGCGCGGTGGGCTGACGGGCCCGGTTTCGGGCGCAGGCGTCGAGGTGGCGACAGCTCGACACGTCTGTATGTGAATAAAGCGGGCGGAACGCGAGTTTCGCCCGTTCTTTTTTGGCGCGGGCACGGGCGGCGCCTGGCGCTGCCTCGATAGACCGTTCGGCCAGGAGGCGGACGCGTTGCAAGCGGTTTACAATCGGTCGCATGTTGAGCGGCTTGCCTGTGGGTACATATCAGGCGTGCCGCACTCTTTATCCGGTTATCCGGGGCAACGGCCGCGCTTCGGCCAGGAGACTCACCGATGACGATCGCCGCGCCTTTCGCGTCACCTCGCCAGCATGACGTGCAGTGCGTAAGCCCTGGCGGCCTGCATCGGGTCGCGTATACCGAGTGGGGCGATCCGGCCAATCCGCGCGTGCTGGTGTGCGTGCATGGCCTCACGCGAACGGGGCGCGATTTCGACCGGCTCGCGGCCGCGTTCGCCGATACGTATCGCGTGGTGTGCCCGGACGTGGTGGGCCGGGGGTTGTCTTCATGGCTTGCCGACCCCAATTACTATGGCGTGCCGCAGTACGTCAGCGACATGATCACGCTGATCGCGCGGCTCGATGTGCGATCGGTGGACTGGTTCGGCACGTCGATGGGCGGCCTGATCGGCATGGCGCTGGCCGGCGTCCCGGATTCGCCGGTCCGCAGGATGCTGGTCAACGACATCGGCCCGCATGTCGAGCCGGCGGCGCTTTCGCGCATCGGTGACTATCTCGGCAAGCCGGCGCGCTTCGAGACCTTGCAGCAGGGTATCGATTACGCCGCGCTGCTCGCGGCGTCGTTCGGGCCGCTCACGCCCGACGAGTGGCGCGAGATCAACACCCCACTGCTGCACGAGCGCGATGGCGTATGGCAGCTTCGCTACGATCCGCGCATCGCGCAGCCGTTTGCCGCGGCAACGCCGGAAATGACGGCACTCGGCGAAGCCGCGTTGTGGCGTTCGCTGGCGGCGGCCGAAGGCCCGGTACTCGTGGTCCGTGGCGAGTTGTCCGATCTGCTTTCGCATGAAACGGTCGACAAAATGATCGAGCAGGGGCGCGCTGTATCGAGCGTCGAAATCCCGGGCGTCGGACATGCACCGGCTTTCCTCGTAGACGAGCAGATAGCTATCGCGCGGCGCTTCTTCATCGGCGAAACATCCGGCGCGTCATAATATTGGGTTGCGCACCGCGGTTTGCTCAACCGGTTATCTTCAACCTCAATCACAGGATTTTTCATGGCAGTCATTCGTCACCATGTTGGCCCGCGTCTTTCGGAAACCGCCGTGCATAACGGTACCGTCTACCTCGCCGGCCAGATCGCCGAAGACACGAACCAGGACATCGCCGGCCAGACACGCGAAGTGCTGGGCCACATCGACCGCCTGCTCGCCGAGGTGAACAGCGACAAGTCGCATCTGCTGTCCGTGCAGATTTACATCTCCGACATGGCTCACTTCGCCGGCATGAACGCCGTGTGGGATACGTGGGTTGCCGCCGATGCCACGCCGCCGCGCGCAACGGTCGAGGCGAAGCTGGCGAACCCGGCATGCCTCATCGAGGTCGTCGTCGTGGCCGCGCAGCGTAGCTGATCGAATACAGCAGCTGCTTTTCGTAACTCCTGGCTTTTCCGGCGAAGCGCCGCATCATGAATACCGATACCGTCACGACCGTTTCGAACCCGTTGCCGTCTTTTGACGAAGCGATGGCGTTCCTGCGCGAACACGCGGGCGACGTGCGGCTTTCGTCGGGCGAGATGCTGGCTGATCACGCCGCGGGCACGGCGGCGCTCATGCGCACGCTCAACGTGGATCCGCCCGCGGTGCTGGCGGCAGCGCTGTTCGCGCTGACCCCGCATCTGAAGGATCCGGAGAGGATCATCGCCGGGCGCTTCGGCGACGAGGTCGCGCAACTGGTAAGCGACGTCCGCAAGCTGTTGCGGCTGGGTACGGTGAGCCTGCGCGCCGCGCAG
>CALFSF010000600.1 GCA_937917025.1 uncultured Paraburkholderia sp. | reverse complement strand
GAGTACCTAAAATCTGTTCAACAATCCAGTGTTGCGACGACCGGTTGAATCCGCCGTATAGCGGGGACGACCCCATCTCATCCATGGAGGTCCCCCGTGTCCTGGATTCTTCTTTTTATCGCCGGTTTGCTCGAAGTCGCATGGGCCGCCGGTCTCAAATCCTCCGAAGGTTTCTCGCGTTTCTGGCCGTCGGCGTTCACAGTCGTGACGGCGCTCGGCAGCTTCGTCCTGCTCGCGATGGCCATGCGCCAGTTGCCGCTCGGCACCGCTTACGCCGTCTGGACGGGCATCGGCGCGGTCGGCGCGTTCATCTTCGGCATCGTGATGCTGGGCGAGGCGCTGACGGCGGCGCGGGTGGCGAGCGCGGCGCTGATCGTCGTCGGCTTGATCGGGCTGAAGTTGACCTCGGGCCACTGAGCGCACTGAGCGGCACCGGTCACGGGCGCGGGCTGTCCGGGCCGTGGATGTCGCGCAACGCCAGGCGTCCTTCGCGGACATCATTCAGCGGGCTGCGAATCAACGTGGCTATAATGAAACCAGATCCAGTCACAAATAGCCTCGCGCGGCTGGTCTGGCGTCGCTTCGGGTCAGATCGACCGCTCTGGCGCAGCGAGATCCGTTACCGTGCCGGCCAGCGCGTTCGCCATGCACGTCGTCCACGCGACGCGTGTGGGCGTCCGCCCGCCAGGTGCAGCGCGTCAGGAGGCAGCCATGCTTGAACCACTTTCGCTTGCAGCGGGCCTCGCCTGGGGCAGCGGCTTGCGCCTCTATCTGACCGTGTTGCTGGCTGGCGTCTTCGAACGGCTTGGCCTCATCCACCTTCCCGAAACGCTGTCCGTGCTGTCGTCGCCATGGGTCATCGGCATCGCCGCGGTGCTGACCGTCGCGGAATTCCTCGCCGACAAGATTCCCGCGTTCGATTCCCTCTGGGACGCGATTCACACGTTCATCCGCATTCCCGCTGGCGCGATGCTCGCGGTCGGCGCGCTCGGTCACGCCGATCCGGCGCTGCTGACGGTCGCGGCGCTCGCCGGCGGCACGCTCGCCGGCACCGCGCATCTGGCGAAGGCGGGCACCCGGGCGTTGATCAATCTCTCGCCGGAACCGGTGTCGAACGTGGTCACGTCTTCCGCGGAAGACGGGCTCGTGTTCGGCGGCCTGCTGCTCGCGCTCTTCGTGCCGTTCCTGTTCCTGCTGCTGATGATCGGTTTCCTGATGGCGGCCGCGTGGGCGTTGCCGCGTTTGTGGCGCGGCGTGCAGGGCGGCTTTCGCGGAATGGCGAACCATATGGTGTCGCGACTCGTCAGGAGCCGGCACGATTGAGCGACTCGCCGCGTATTCCGGTCGACGTTCCGGCAGGCGAAACGGCCGCGCGCAGCTTCACGCTGTCTGATCTCATCACGCAGGCCATGCGCATGACGCGGCGCGACTGGCGCGCGGGCGAACTCACGATGCTGCTGCTCGCGCTGGTGCTGGCCGTCGCTGCGCTGTCGAGCGTCGGCTTTCTCGCCGACCGCCTGCATCAGGGGCTCGAACGCGACGCGCGGCGCATGATCGCCGCCGATTTCATCGTGCGCGCCGATCATCCGGTCGATCCGCAGTTCAGCCGGGAAGCCGCGGCGCTCAAGCTGAACACGGCGCGCACCGCGATTTTTCCCTCGATGATCAATTCAACCGCGGCCCAGCCGGTGTCGCGGCTCGCGGCGATCAAGGCCGTCTCCGATGCCTATCCGTTGCGCGGCGCGCTGCGCATCGCACCCGCGCCCGATGCGCCCGACCATGCCGCCAGCGCGATCCCGCCGAAGGGCACCGTATGGGTCGATCAGGCGCTGCTCGATGCGCTGAAGCTGCGCGTGGGCGATCCGGTGAAGGTCGGCAGCCGCACGTTCACGATCGGCGCGGTCATCACGCGTGAGCTGGACCGCGGCTTCTCGTTCGTCAACTTTTCGCCGCGCCTGATGATGCGCGACGACGAACTCGCGTCGACCGGATTGATCGCCTACGGCAGCCGCGTCACGTATCGCCTGCTCGTCGCGGGTCCGGACGACGCCGTCGCGCGGTTCGCGAAGTGGTCGCATGCGCGCGTCGATGGCGGCAAGATGCGCGGCGTCGCGCTGGAGTCGCTGCAGGACGGCCAACCGCAGGTGCGCCAGACGCTCGACCGCGCGAGCCATTTCCTCACGCTCGTCTCGTTGCTCACGGCGTTGCTGGCGGCTGTCGCGATCGCGATGGCCGCGCATCGCTACATGCGCCGGCACCTCGACGGCTGCGCGGCGATGCGCTGCCTCGGCGTCAGCCAGAAGACGCTGCGCGCGCTCTTCACGCTCGAATTCGTCGGGTTGGGCGTGATCGGCGGCGCGCTGGGTGTGCTGCTCGGGTTTGGCGGCCATCTCGCGCTGTTGTGGCGGCTGGCGAGCCTCATCGACGTCGCGTTGCCGTGGCCGTCCGCGTGGCCCGCGCTCGAAGGCGTCGCGGCCGGTCTCGTGCTGCTGCTCGGCTTCGCGTTGCCGCCGCTGCTGCCGCTCACGCGCGTGCCGCCGGTGCGCGTGCTGCGCCGTGAATGGGGCGAGGAGGGGCGCATCGCATGGGCCGCGTACGCGCTCGGCATCGTACTGTTCGCGGCGCTGCTGATCGTCGCGGCGGGCGAACTGAAGCTGGGCGGCATCGTCGCGGGCGGATTCGCGGGCGGGCTGCTCGTGTTCGCGCTCGTCGCGCGGCTCGCGTTGTGGGGCGCCTCGAAGCTCGTGCGCAGCGAGCGGGTGAACGCGGGCATCGGCTGGCGGTATGCGCTGGCTTCGCTGGAGCGGCGCAGCAGCGCGAGCGCGTTGCAGATCACCGCGCTCGGCATCGGCCTCATGTGCCTGCTGCTGATCGCGATGACGCGCAACGATCTCGTCGCCGGCTGGCGCAAATCGACGCCGCCCGATGCGCCGAACGAATTCATCATCGACATCCAGCCCGACCAGCGCGAAGCGGTGACGCAGTACCTGGCCGCCCACGGCCTGCCGGGCGCGGAACTGTCGCCGATGGTGCGCGGCCGGTTGATCGCGATCAACGGCAAGCCGGTCAATCCCGATTCGTACAAGTCCGAAGACGCACGGCGCCTCGTGGACCGCGAATTCAATCTGTCGTACACGACGCAGCTGCCGGACGACAACCGTATCGAGGCCGGTACGTGGTACGGCGACACGACGTCGCCGCAGATATCGATCGAACAGGGGCTCGCGAAAACCATCAACGTGAAGCCCGGCGACACGCTGCGTTTCGACGTGACCGGACTGCAGATCGACGCGCCCGTCACGAGCGTGCGCAAGCTCGACTGGGGTTCGTTCAAGGTCAACTTCTTCGTGCTGATGCCGCCGGCCGCGTTGCGGGACTTTCCCGCGACGTTCATCACGAGCTTTCATTTGCCGCCCGAAAAGCGCGCGACGATCGACGGCCTGATCACCGCGTATCCGAACCTCACCGCGATCGACACCGGCCCCATTCTCGCGCAGGTGCAACGCGTGCTGCAGCAGGTGATCGGCGCGGTGCAGTTCCTGTTCGCGTTCACGCTCGCGGCGGGCGTGCTGGTGCTGTACGCGGCGCTCGCCGGCACGCGCGACGAGCGTATGCGAGAATCGGCGCTGCTACGCGCGCTGGGTGCGTCGCACACGCAGGTGCGCGCCGTTCAGGTGGCCGAGTTCGTCGCGGTCGGCGCGCTCGCCGGCCTGATGGCGGCACTGGGCGCGCAGGCCATCGGCTGGGTGCTCGCGACGCGTGTCTTCGATTTTCATCTCGCGTTCAACCCGTGGCTGCCGCCCGCCGGGATTGCCGCCGGCATCGCGTGCGCGGGCATCGGCGGCTGGCTGAGCCTGCGCCATGTGCTGGCGCGCCCGGCGCTGCAATCGCTGCGCGACGCATGACGTTGCCTGATTTTTCGACTTCCTTCTGTTCTCACGTATGACTGATCCGATCGACGAAGCGCCCGCGCAGACCACGGCCTTCGAACTCATGGGCGGCGAGACGCGCGTGCGCGAACTCATCGACCGCTTTTATGACCTGATGGACCTCGAACCGGAATTCGCCGGCATCCGCGCGCTCCATCCGCCGACGCTAGAAGGCTCGCGCGACAAGTTCTTCTGGTTCCTGTGCGGCTGGCTGGGCGGGCCGGACCACTACGTCAGCCGCTTCGGACACCCGCGCCTGCGCGCGCGGCATCTGCCGTTCGCGATCGCTTCGGACGAGCGCGACCAGTGGCTGCGCTGCATGGCCTTTGCGATGGAAGACATCGGCCTGCCGGAAACGCTGCGCGAACGGCTGCTGCATTCGTTCTTCGACACCGCCGACTGGATGCGCAACCGGCCGGGTTGAGGCCTTTGCGTGCTGGCCATGTTGTGTCCTTGCGTTCGCACGTTAAAAGGCAAACTGGCCCGCATGCGTGGCCGGTACAGTCCGGTCGGCAATGGCCGTGTGGCTGACTTCCGGCTTGCCGGGCTGCCTGGCATAATGATTTTTCGCCGAATAACGAAGGATTCACCATGACAACGCGCGCGCTCTTTCGCGAAGACGCCTATCTCACGCAATGCGAAGCCACGATTGCCGCCGTGGACGAGCAGGGCATCCACCTCGACCAGACGGTGTTCTATCCGCTGGGCGGCGGCCAGGCGGGCGACGCCGGCACGCTGACGCTCGCCGACGGCACGTGTCTTGTCATCGCGGATACCCGCAAGGCGAAATTCGAAGGCGCCACGCCCGACGACGCCGTGCACGTGCCCGCGCCCGATCAGGACGCGCTGCTCGCGCGCTTTCAGCCGGGCGGGCGCGTCACGGCGGCCATCGACTGGGCGCGCCGCTACCGGCACATGCGGCTGCATACCGCGAGCCATCTGATCTGCGCGGTGCTGCCGTATCCGGTGGACGGCTGCAGCATCACGAGCGAATACGCGCGCCTCGACCTTGCAACGGTCGAGCCGATCGAGCGCGAGATGATCGAGGCGCGTCTGGCCGAGCTGGTCGGTGGCGCGCACGGCGTGTCGACGCAGTGGATCACCGACGAAGAAATGGAGCAGCGCCCGGAGCTCGTTCGCACGATGAGCGTGAAGCCGCCGATGGGGTTGGGGCGCGTGCGTCTCCTGCGCATCGAAGACGTGGATCTTCAGCCGTGCGGCGGCACGCATGTGCGCAACACGCGGGAAATCGGCGCGCTGCGGGTGGCGAAGCTGGAAAAGAAGAGTGCGCGCACGCGCCGGATCGTGCTGGAATTCGCCTGAGTCACGTCACCTGGGTCACGTCGCCGGGAATGGCGTCGGCGCCCCAGCCGCAGCAGAGGCCTATCGTCCGGCGCTGACGTCCAGCAACGCGCCGTTCACGTACGAAGCCGCATCGCTTAACAGCCAAACGATCGCTTCGGCCACTTCATCGGCGCTACCCGCGCGTCCCAGCGGCGTTTGCGCGCCGAGCACGGCGGCGCGATCCGGGCGGCCGCCGCTCGCGTGAATCTCCGTATCGATGAGGCCGGGGCGTACCGCGTTCACACGCACGCCCTGCGGGCCCAGTTCTTTCGCGAGACCGATCGTCATCGTATCGACCGCGCCTTTTGAACTCGCGTAGTCGACGTATTCGTTCGGCGAGCCAAGCCGCGACGCCGCCGACGACACGTTCACGATCACGCCGCCATCGCCGCCGCGATCTTTCGCCATGCGGCGCGCGGCTTCGCGCGCGACCAGAAACGCGCCGAACACGTTGATGTTGAACACCCGCCTGAGGCGTTCGGCGTCCATATCCGCGAGCTGCATCGAAGGCGCGACGATGCCCGCGTTGTTGACCACGGCGTCGATGCGCCCGAACGCGTGCACGAGCGAATCGAACATCGCGATGACGGCGCTCTCATCGGCGACGTCGCCCGGAATCACGCGCGCGTGGCCGCCCGCGCGACCGACTTCGGCGGCGGTTTCACGCGCGGCCGCTTCGTTGTGCGCGTAGTTCACGCCGACCGACCAGCCGCGCGCACCCAGAAGCCGCGCGGTCGCGCGTCCGATGCCGCGGCTTGCTCCTGTGATCAGAACGACTTTGGTCATGGCAGAAGCTCAAAAAAAGTTCGGCGGCCCGTGAGCCAGGCGCTCAGACGGCTTCGCGGTTTTGGGCCCATTTGTCCGCGACGGGCGGATGGTAACGTTGCAGCTTGCCGATCAGCGAATCAGGGTCGGCGTCGATCTGCAGAATGTCGAAGTACTTCTGCTGCATGAAGCCTTCGTCGACGGTATGACGCAGCAACGCTACGAGCGGATCGTAGAAACCGTCGATGTTGAGCATGGCCACCGGCTTCTGGTGATAGCCGAGCTGCGCCCACGTGAACACCTCGAAGAGCTCCTCGAGCGTGCCGGCGCCGCCTGGCATCGCGACGAACGCGTCGGACAGATCGGCCATCATCTTCTTGCGCTGATGCATGTCGGGCACGACGTGCAGCTCCGTGAGCCCTGTGTGGCCGACTTCCTTGTTCACCAGCAACTCGGGAATCACGCCGATCGCGCGGCCGCCGGCGGTCATCACCGCATCGGCGATCACGCCCATCAGGCCGACCTTGCCGCCGCCGTACACGAGCGCGAGATCCGCTTTAACGAGTGCGCGGCCGAACGCCTTCGCGGCTTCAGCGTAAAGGGGGCGGGCTCCGTTCGAGGAGCCGCAATACACACATACCGCTTTCATGCTCAATCGTCCTTCAATTCTGGGCGCGGCGCGGCGCCGTCCCTGGGTGGAAGGTAATCGTAGAACTCGCGCTTGGGCAGCTTGCCCGAAACGAGATCGTCGAAGATCTGACGCGAGCGGCCACGCAGATACGGCGCCATCAGCGAGATGATCTGCACGCTGACCTGATGCAGCTCGCCGCGGATCGTCTCCTGCTCGTTGTATTTGCGCGGGTTCATCACGAACTGGTACGACAGCCAGTAGGTCGCGATGACACCGATATTGGTCGCGATCACACGCAGTTCGTCGGGCGTCGCGATCATTTCGCCGTCCGTCACCAGCTGCTCGCAGAACTGGCTCGCGAAACGCACCTTGTGGCTGATGATCTGCTTGAAATGCGTCTCGAGCGTGCGGTTACGCGCGAGCAGATCGTTCAGGTCGCGATACAGGAAGCGGTAGCGCCATGTGAAATCGATCATGTACTGCAGATACGACCACATTTCGTCGATGGTCGCGCGATGATCGTCGGGGAAACGCAGACGCTTTTCGATCTCCTGCTCGAACTGGCTGAAGATGCTGTTGATGATGTCGTCTTTGTTGCGGAAGTGATAGTACAGGTTGCCTGGACTGATCTCCATTTCCTCGGCGATCGTCGTGGTCGTGACGTTCGGCTCGCCGATTTCGTTGAAGAGCTTCAACGAAAGTTCGAGAATCCGTTCGCGGGTGCGGCGGGGAGGTTTGGCTTCCATGTCGTCCGGCCCTGGTTTGGCCGGGTTGGCGCGCGGCAACATCTGTCGCGCAATCCACCCGGACGCGGTTGGTATTGTCAGAATCGATCGTCTGATTATAAACCGGACTAATTTGACCAGGACTGCCGCGTGCCCGTGCGCCGGGCGATATTCAGATGAGACGCCCGTTCAGCGCGATGCGTCGATCCAGCGGACGACGAGCGGCGTCAGCACCAGTCCCCACGTGATCAGACACATCAACAGCGCGACCATCACGGCGGCGCTGCCGAGATCCTTCGCGCGGCGCGACAGTTCGTGGCGCTCGAGCGAGATGCGGTCGATGGCGGCTTCGACGCTCGAATTCAGCAGCTCGACGATCAGGACCAGCAGCACCGAGCCCACCAGCAGCACGCGCGCGACCGGCTCGACCGGCACGCTCAGACCAATGGGCAGCAGGATCGCCGCGAGCGTCAGTTCCTGGCGAAACGCGCTTTCCTCGCGGATTGCCACCTGGAAGCCGGCCAGCGAATTCTTCATCGCGTGCCACGCGCGCGTGAGCCCGCGATTGCCCTTGTACGGATTGAACGGCAATGGCGCGAGCGGATCGTCGGGGCCCAGCGGTTCGCTGGAGGTGCCGGCGTGCGCGCCGGCTTCGTTCGCCTGCGGATGCGGATCGTCATCGAACGGGTCGATGCCGTCGGCGCTTGCCGCGTTGCGCGGACCGGCGACATCGGCGGCATCGGCGGCGTGAGGACGCGTCGCGTCACGCGGCGCGCGAAGCGCGTCCGCGGACGTACGCCGGACAGAAGACGTTCTCGCCTGCATGGTGGACGGTGCGCGCTGCGTCATGCGGCAGCGCTTTCCTCGCGGAACGCTGCGCGCGGCAGCGGCTTCAGGTGCGCGGCGAACTGCGCCGATGCCGCGCCCCACGAGAAACGTTCCGCCCACGCGCGCGCATGGTTGCGATCGATCCTCAGCGCTTCGAGACACGCGTCGCGCAGGTCTTCGTTCATCGCGCCCGCGCCGCCGTCGCCGAGCACGTCGATCGGGCCGGTCACCGGGTACGCCGCGACCGGCGTGCCGCACGCGAGCGCCTCGAGCAGCACGAGACCGAACGTGTCGGTACGGCTCGGGAAGACGAATACGTCGGCGGCGGCGTAGACCTTCGCGAGTTCGGCCTGCGTCAGGACGCCAAGATAGTTCGCCGCCGGGTAGCGCGACTTCAGTTCCGCGAGCGCGGGGCCCTCGCCCGCGACCCACTTCGAGCCGGGCAGATCGAGCTTCAGAAACGCCTCGACGTTTTTCTCGACCGCCACGCGCCCGACGTACAGAAAGATCGGCCGCGCGCTGTTGAGCACCTTCGATTCCATCGGGTGAAAGATGTCGAGATCGACACCGCGCGTCCACAGCACGACGTTCGTGAAGCCGAACTTTTCGAGGTCGGTTTTCACCACCGGCGTGGGCGCCATCACGGCAAGCGAAGGCCTGTGAAACCAGTGCAGGAACCGGTACGTCGCGGTGAGCGGAATGCCGAAGCGCGCCTGCACGTACTCGGGAAAACGCGTGTGATAGGCGGTCGTGAACGGCAGCCTGTGCTGGATCGCATACGCGCGCGCCGCGAGACCGAGCGGGCCTTCGGTGGCGATATGCAGCGCGTCGGGCGCGAATTCGCCGATACGCTGACGCAGGCGCTTTTTCGGCAGCAGCGACAGACGGATCTCCGGGTACGTGGGGCACGCAATCGTGCGGAATTCGAGCGGTGTCAGCAGATCGACGCGGTGGCCGAGCGCGCTCAGTTCGCGCGTCGTGTTCTTCAGCGTGCGAACGACGCCGTTGACCTGCGGTTCCCATGCATCGGTGACGATCATGATCTTCATCGTTGTGGCCCAGGTGAGGTGAAGGAGTAAGCAGGTTCCGACGTGACGGAATTCAGGCCGCGGTCGCCTGGACCTTTTGCGTGCGCGCTGCCGGCGAGCGCATGACGGTCCAGTAGATCACCTTGAGTTCGCCTTCGAACGTCTCGACGAGCGCCGACAGGCTCTCGACCCAGTCGCCGTCGTTGCAATACAGCACGCCGTCGATGTCGCGGATCTCGGCCTTGTGGATGTGTCCGCAGACCACGCCGTCGCAGCCGCGGCGGCGCGCTTCGTCGGTCATCACGCGTTCGAACGACGAGATGAAATTCACCGCGTTTTTCACCTGATGCTTCAGGTATTGCGACAGCGACCAGTACTGGAAGCCGAGCCGGATGCGGATCCGGTTGAACCAGCGGTTCAGCAGCAGGATCAGCGTGTAGGCCGAATCGCCCAGGCAGGCGAGCCACTTCGCGTGCTGGATCACGCCGTCGAACAGATCGCCGTGCGTGATCCACAGACGCTTGCCGGCGAGCGTCGTGTGGAATGCTTCGCCGCGCACGTGGATGTCGCCGAACGCGAGGCCGCAGAACTGGCGCGCGCCTTCGTCGTGATTGCCGGGCACGTACACGACCTGGGTGCCTTTTCTCGCCTTGCGCAGGATCTTCTGCACGACGTCGTTGTGCGCCTGCGGCCAGTACCAGCCTTTCTTCAACCGCCAGCCGTCGATGATGTCGCCGACGAGGTACAGGTATTCCGATTCGTTGTGCCGCAGAAAATCCAGCAGGTACGGCGCCTGACAGCCGCCCGAACCCAGGTGGATATCCGAGAGCCAGATCGTGCGGTAGCGATGCGGCGCGTCGTGATCGTCTTCGTGATGGCCGGCGCCCGTCGTCGGTATCGACGGTGGCGGGGAGAGGGGAATGGCGTTACCGGGAAGCGTGCCCGGTCCGAAAGCGACGGGGTCGACGCCGGGGCCGGTCTGGCGAAAGAGGGAAGTCGCGGACGTCTGGTTGTCCATGGCTCACGCGTCGGGTTGCGGTACGTGCATTCGGCCATCGGCATGTGTCGGCGCCGTGACAGTCACGAGAAGTTCTTGTTACCGCGATGCGGATCCGTGCGCGTATTCCTGCGCGTTTTCATGCGCTTGGTGCTGGCGTTGCCGGCGCACCGTTCCGGTTGTGCGTTGCAGCGATAAAGGGCCGTGTGGGGAAAGCCCCAAGTGAGGTGGCCTTGAACTCGTGTAATCGATTGCATATTCTCTGAAACGTTTCAATTCCCGTTTTTCCACCAGGTCGACGGAATCCATGGGCGAGGCCAACAGGTTGCTTCCCACACTGCGCGACGTTGCCAATGCGGCCGACGTATCGGTCGGCACGGCATCGAAGGTGCTGTCCGGCGCGCCCGGCGTTTCCGCCGCGCGGGCGCAACGCGTGTGGGACGCGGCGCGCCAGCTCGGCTATCGCCGCAACGGCATTGCGGCCGACCTGCGTCGCGGCCGGCCGAGTTCGATTGGCTTCGTGCTGCCGGACCTCACGAACCAGTTCTTCGTCGACATCGCGCGCGAGCTCGAAAACCACGCGCTCGAACACGGTTACCAGCTGATCATGGCGCACGCCGACGAAGACCCGGCGCGTGAAATGGAGCGCATCCGCTTCGTGATGTCGCGCCAGGTGGCGGGCATGATCATCATTCCGTGCCGCGGCTATGAACACGCAATCAAGGAAGCGCGCGAGTGCAACGTGCCGCTCGTGATGGCCGATCGCGTCGACGAAACGTTTCCGGCGAATACCGTGACGACCGACAGCCACGGCGCGTCGCTCGACGGCACCGCCCATCTGATCGCACTGGGCCACAGGCGCATCGCGTTTCTCGTCAACACGCTCGATCTGGTGAACTCGAAGGAACGCGCGGACGGCTATATCGACGCGATGCGCCGCGCGGGGCTCGACAGCTTCATTCAGGTCGTCGAGTGCGGCATGACGGCCGCTGAAATCCACGCTTCGACGCTCGACGTGCTGAGCGCGGCCGTGCGTCCCACGGCGCTCTTCGCGGCCGGCAACGTGACGACGCTCGGCGCATTGCGCGCGCTTCGGGACGCGAATCTGCGCCTGCCGGAAGACATCTCGCTGCTCTCGTTCGACGACGCGCCGTGGATGGCGGTGTTGCGCCCGTATCTGAGTTCGATCCGCCAGCCGGTCGAGGCGATCGGACACGCGATCTGGCAACTGATGCTGAAGCTCCTGAACGGCGAGCGCGGCGAGCCCGCGCATCTGACATTCAAGGCTGAACTGCTGGTGCGCGAGAGCACCGCGCGCGTGCCGGAAGAAGTCCCCGCGCTGCAACGCGCGCAGGCCGCGGTGAGGCGCTGAACACGCACTGGAACGTTTCATTCTTCACGCAGCAAGGGGCACAGAGGCAGGGAAGAAGGAGAAGGTCGGCAAGAGACGCACACAACCGCGCATCACGTAATGCGCAAATTAAGGAGACAGTCGATGAACCGTAACCGTCGCTTGATTACCGGCGCACTTGTCACGGCACCGTTTGCCGGACTCGTGATGAAGGCTGGATACGTGCAGGCCCAAGGCAAGAAATATCGCTTCGGGTTCTCGCAGGTGACCACGCTCGAACCGTGGCGCGTCCAGTTCAACAAGGACATGAAAGCCGAAGCCGCGAAACATCCGAACGTCGAGCTCGTGATCGCCGACGCCAACGATCGCACCGACAAGCAGAACGCCGACATGGAGAACTTCATCGCGCAGAAGATGGACGTGATCTTCATCTCGCCGAAGGAGTCGGCCGGGCTCACGGGCGTGGTCGAAAAAGCCTACAAGGCGGGCATTCCCGTATTCGTGCTCGACCGGACCGTGAACGGCGATGCGTACACGCAGTTTGTCGGCGGCGACAACACGCTGATCGGCAAGGGCATCGGCGAATTCATCGTCAAGACGACGGGCGGCCCGGGCGCCGCGAAAGGCAATATCGTCGAAGTGTGGGGCGGCTTTGGCGCGCAGGCTTCGCACGACCGGCACGACGGCGCGATGGCATTCGTCGGCAAGGAGAAGGGGCTGAAGATCGTCGGCCAGCGCGTGGACTGCGACTGGAAGCAGGACAAGGCGTACGACTACATGAAGACGGTGCTGCGCGTGAATCCGCAGGTCGATCTCGTGTTCGCGCACAACGATCCGATGGCGTACGGCGCGTATCTCGCCGCGAAGGACGCGGGCGTCGAGAAGAAGATCAAGTTCGTCGGCGCGGACGGCCTGCCGAACGAAGGCGCCGTATGGGTCGAGAAGGGCGTCCTGACGGCGACGTTCGTGTACCCGACGCCGGGCGCCGAAGGCCTGCGTCAGGCGCTCAAGATGCTCGGCGGCGAGAAGATTCCGAAGAAGGTGATCCTGCCGACGCAGGGCATTTTCGCGGACAACGCGAAGCAGTTCGTGGCCAGCTGACGTCGAGGCAGGCACAAGCCGTGCGCGCTACGCTCGTCGCATGACCGGACCGTAGTGGCGCGCACGCTTCGCAACGCTGACCCGACTGAACCGACGAGGCGAACGGCTTTCATGACGCAACACGCAGCAGGCAGTCACACTCCGCGCGAGGCGCAACGCTCCACGCCGCCGCCTTCGCACGAACGCGCGACGGCGCCGCTCGTCGCGGCCTCGCGCATTTCGATCGCGTTTAGCGGCAGCGCGGCGCTCACCGACGTCGACTTCGATATCGCGGCGGGCGAGGTCCATGCGCTCGTCGGCGAAAACGGCGCGGGCAAGTCGAGCCTGATGAAGATTCTCGGCGGCCTGTATCTGCCGGACGCGGGCACGATCGCCGTCGCGGGCGCGCCCGTCGCGTTCAGAACCAGCGCCGACGCGATGGACGCCGGCATCGCGATCATTCATCAGGAACTGAATCTGGTCGACAGTCTTTCGGTGGTCGACAATCTTTTTCTCGGCAAGGAAATCATCACGCGCTTCGGTTTTCCCAACCATGCCGCGATGCGCGCGAAAGCGCGCGAGGTGCTGGCGCAACTCGGCTTCAGGCCAGCGCCCGATGCGCTCGTCGGGCCGCTGCGCATCGGCGAAAAGCAGCTGATCGAAATCGCAAAGGCGCTCCTTGCCGACGCGCGCGTGCTGATCATGGACGAGCCGACGTCCGCGCTCTCCGACACCGAAACGCAGGCGCTGTCGGGTCTCGTGCGCGAGTTGCGCGAGCGCGGCATGGGCATCGTGCTGATCAGCCATCGCCTGCAGGAAGTCTTCGATCTTGCCGATCGCGTCACCGTGCTGCGCGACGGCCGCCATATCGCGACGCTGCCGATCGGCCGCGTCGAATCCGCCGAACAGCTCGTCTCGATGATGATCGGCAAGAACTTCGTCGCGCCGCATCGTGAAGCGGGCGAACTGCGCGGCGCCGCCGATACGATGATTGCCGTGCGCGACCTGACGCTGCACGGCGATCATCGTCCGGTTGTCGATCACGTGTCGTTCGAGGTGCGGCGGGGCGAAGTGTTCGGTCTGTCGGGACTGCTCGGCGCGGGCAAGACGGAGATTCTGGAAACGCTCTTCGGCGTGTCGTCGTATCGCGTGGAAGGCGCCATCGAAATCGGCCCGGCGCGGCGTGCGTTCACGACACCCGCGGCCGCGGTCGAAGCCGGCGTTGCGTTCGTCACCGAGGACCGCAAGACGGACGGCCTGCTGCTCGAGGATTCGGTGGAAGCGAACTTCGTGCTGCCGAGCCTCGCGCGCGTCGATGGCTTTCCGTTCTACCGGCGCCGTGCGATCGCGCGCCGCGTGACGGCGCAGGCGAAGTCGTCGAACGTGAAATGCGGCGGCGTCGCGCAGACCGTCACGACGCTCTCGGGCGGCAACCAGCAGAAGCTCATCATCGGCAAATGGCTGATGACGCAGCCCGACATCCTGCTGCTCGACGAACCCACGCGCGGCGTCGACGTGGCCGCC
>CALFSF010000599.1 GCA_937917025.1 uncultured Paraburkholderia sp. | reverse complement strand
CACAACGACACGTTCATCAAGGGGAAGCCGACCGTGCTCTACTGGGCGCTTTCGATCTGGCTGGTCGTCACGCAACACGCGCTCCACAATAACCTGATGGAGGCGATGATGCGCAAGCAGATCACGCTGCCGAATCGTGTGTGGGCGCAGCTCAATTACGTGTGGGCGGTGTTCTTCGTGCTGCTCGGCATCCTCAACCTGTTCGTCGCGTACAACTTCTCCACCGACGCCTGGGTCAACTTCAAGCTGTTCGGCGCGACGGGCTGTCTCGTGGTGTTCATCGTCGGCCAGAGCCTGTGGCTCGCCAAATACATGAAAGAGGAATGAGCGATGAGCACTGATGTCTTCCTCAACGCCACCACCGCCGCGCGCGCCGCGCTGATCGAAACGCGTCTTTCGGCGGCGCTCGCGCCGGTCGTCTCGATCGACGTGCGCGACGACAGCGCGCAGCACGCCGGTCACGCCGGCGCCGCCGCGGGCGGTCATTTCAGTGTCACGATCGTCGCCGCCGCATTCGCCGGAAAGGCCCGCGTGGCAAGGCATCGTCTGGTGTATGATGCGCTGGCCGATGGCATGCAGCGCGGCATTCACGCACTCGCAATCACGGCTTACACGCCCGAAGAATTCGACTTGTTGCCCCGTTAGGAACCTTCTGATGACCTTGAAGAAAACCCGCTCCTGGGTATTGCTGGCTGCGTTCGCGGCCGCGCCTGCGTTCGCACAGAACATCGCCGTCGTGAACGGCACGCCGATCCCGAAGGCACGCGCCGACGCGCTCATCGACCAGCTCGTCCATCAGGGCCAGCAGGACACGCCGCAGCTTCAGATGGCGGTGCGCGAAGAACTCGTGAACCGCGAAATCCTGATGCAGGAAGCGGCCCGCCGCGGCATCCCGACGCGTCCCGACGTGAAGGCGCAGATCGCCGTCGCGCAGCAGACCGTCGTGCTGCGCGCGCTGATCGAAGACTTCGTGAAGAACAACGCCCCGAGCGACGCCGAAGTGAAAGCGCGTTACGACGACCTCGTCAAGAGCACGGGCGGCAAGGAATATCACCTTCACCACATCCTCGTCGAGGACGAGCAGCAGGCGAAGGATCTGATCGCGAAGATCAAGGCCGGCGCGAGCTTCGAAGATCTGGCGAAGCAGTATTCGAAGGACCCTGGATCGGGCAAGAACGGCGGCGACCTCGACTGGTCGGACCCGAAGGCCTACGTGCCGGAATTCGCCGATGCGGCCATGAAGCTGCAGAAAGGCCAGATGACCGACACGCCGGTACACACGCAGTTCGGCTGGCACATCATCCGTCTCGACGACACGCGCGCAGTCGCGCCGCCGCCGTTCGACCAGGTGAAAGCGCAGATCGCCCAGCAGATCCAGCAGGAAAAACTGCAGGCGTTCGAAGAAGGCCTGCGCAAGAACGCGAAGATCCAGTAAGCGCGTTTTTGCCTTGAAAACGACAATGCCGCCCTCGGGCGGCATTGTCGTTTCCGGGTCCGGATTTTACGATAGCCAGGCGCCTGTGATACAGCGCCGGGTTCGTTCAATGGCCGGTGATCAACCCAGCCAGCGGCGCGCGTTCTGGAACACGCGCATCCACGGGCTTGCATCGCCCCAGCCTTCCGGATGCCAGCTCATCGTCGCCGTGCGATGCACGCGCTCCATATGCGGCATCAGCACCGTGAAGCGGCCGTCAGGCGTCGTCACCGACGTGATGCCCTGCGGCGAGCCGTTCGGGTTGAACGGATACTGCTCCGTCGCCTGACCGCGATTGTCGACGTAACGCATCGCCACTGCCGCACGGGATGCGTCGCCCTGCTGCGAGAAGTCCGCGAAACCTTCGCCGTGCGCGACCGCGACCGGGATGCGCGAGCCTTCCATGCCGTCGAAGAAAATCGACGGTGACGGCTGCACTTCGACCATCGAGAAACGCGCCTCGAATTTCTCCGACTTGTTGCGCGTGAACTTCGGCCAGGCTTCGGCGCCCGGGATCATCGACGCAAGGCTGCTCATCATCTGGCAGCCGTTGCAGATACCGAGCGCGAACGTGTCGGCGCGGCCGAAGAACGTCGCGAACATTTCGGCGAGCTGCGGGTTGAAGCGGATCGTCTTCGCCCAGCCTTCGCCGGCGCCCAGCACGTCGCCGTACGAGAAGCCGCCGCATGCGACCGCGCCCGCGAAATCAGCGAGCGTCGCGCGGCCGGACAGCAGGTCGCTCATGTGGACGTCGTACGCGTCGAAGCCGGCACGATCGAACGCGTACGCGGTTTCGAGGTGCGAATTCACGCCCTGCTCGCGCAGGATCGCGACACGCGGACGTGATCCTTTGCGAACGAACGGCGCGGCGACATCTTCCGCCGGATCGAAGCCCAGATGCGGCGTGATGCCCGGATCGGCTGCGTCGAGGAGCGTGTCGTGTTCGGCATCCGCGCAAGCTGGGTTGTCGCGCAGACGCGAGATGCGCCAGCTGACTTCGTCCCACGCGCGATGCAGTTCGGTACGCGGCGTTTCGTAGATCTTCTTCGCGTCGCGCCAGACTTCGAGCGTGTCGCGCTCGTTCGGCTTGCCGATCACGTGCGAGCACGCCGACAGCCCATGTTCGCGCAGCGCGCCCAGCACCGCATCGCGCTCCGCCGCGCGCACCTGGATCACGGCGCCGAGTTCCTCGCTGAAGAGCGCGCGGATCGTGCGATCGTCGCGACGGCCGCTCGTCTGCTTCGCCCAGTCTTTCGCGTCGCCGTAGTCGGATTCGTGGTTCGGGTCGAGCACCAGCATGTCGACGTTCAGCGACACGCCCACGTGACCCGCGAACGCCATTTCCGCCACCGTCGCCCACAGGCCGCCGTCGGAGCGGTCGTGGTAGGCGAGCAGCCTGCCGTCGGCGTTCAGCGACTGGATCGCGCTGAAGAAGCGCTTCAGGTCTTCGGGGTCGTCGACGTCCGGCACCGTGTCGCCGACCTGCTGCGTCACCTGCGCCAGAATGCTCGCGCCGAGGCGGTTCTTGCCGCGGCCGAGGTCGATCGCGATCAGCACCGTGTCGCCCACTTCGCTCGCACGGCGCAATTGCGGCGTCAGGTGACGGCGCACGTCCTCGACCGGCGCGAACGCCGAGATGATCAGCGAAACCGGCGCGACCACTTCCTTCGCGACGCCACGGTCTTCCCACTTCGTGCGCATCGACAGCGAGTCCTTGCCGACCGGAATGCCGATCCCGAGCGCCGGGCACAGCTCCATGCCGATCGCCTTGACCGTGTCGTAAAGCGCCGCGTCTTCGCCCGGGCTGCCGCACGCAGCCATCCAGTTCGCCGACAGCTTCAGCTTGTCCAGCGAGGAAATGGGCGCCGACGCGATGTTCGTCACCGCCTCGCCGACGGCCATGCGGCCCGACGCCGGCGCGTCGATGACGGCAAGCGGCGTGCGCTCGGCCATCGTCATCGCTTCGCCGCGAAAACCGGCGTAGTCCGCCGCGGTAATCGCGCAGTCGGCGACCGGCACCTGCCACGGACCGACCATCTGGTCACGCACGCTCGTGCCGCCCACCGAACGGTCGCCGATCGTGATGAGGAACGACTTGCTCGCGACCGTCGGATGACGCAGCACGCTCACCGCGACTTCCGACAGATTCACGTGCGTGACGTCAACCGGCTGCAGCGCGACCGTTTCGCGCTTCACGTCGCGATGCATGCGCGGCGGCTTGCCGAGCAGCACTTCCATCGGCATGTCGACGGGTTCGTGCGCGTCGGCGTTGTGTTTGTCCGTGTCGACGAGTTGCAGCTGGCGCTCGGCCGTGGCCACGCCGATCACCGCGAACGGGCAGCGTTCGCGTTCGCAGATCGCCTCGAACATCGGCAGGTCGGCCGGCGCGATTGCCAGCACGTAGCGCTCCTGCGCTTCGTTCGACCAGATTTCGCGCGGCGACAGGCCGCTCTCTTCCAGCTGAACCTTGCGCAGCTCGAAGCGCGCGCCTTTATCCGCGCCATCGACGAGTTCCGGGAACGCGTTCGACAGCCCGCCCGCACCGACGTCGTGAATGCTCAGGATCGGATTTTTCTCGCCAAGCTGCCAGCAGCCGTTGATGACTTCCTGCGCGCGCCGTTCGATTTCCGGGTTGCCGCGCTGCACGGAATCGAAGTCGAGTTCGGCCGTGTTCGTGCCGGTCGCCATCGAGCTGGCCGCGCCGCCGCCCATGCCGATACGCATGCCGGGGCCGCCGATCTGGATCAGCAGCGAGCCTTCCGGCAGGTCGTGCTTGTGCGTGTGCTGGTCCGAAATATTGCCGATGCCGCCCGCGATCATGATCGGCTTGTGATAGCCACGCACACGGCCCGCGACGTTCTGCTCGTACACGCGGAAGTAGCCGCCCAGATTCGGCCGGCCGAATTCGTTGTTGAACGCGGCGCCGCCGAGCGGGCCATCGATCATGATCTGCAGCGGCGAAGCGATGCGATCCGGGCGGCCATACGTTTCCTGCTGGTCCGCGCTGTTGCGGTGCCCGACCGGCTGCGCGGCGTCGCGGGCGTTTTCCCATGCTTCGCGCGCGTCCGGCAAGTCGAGGTTCGACACCGTGAAGCCCGCGAGACCCGCCTTCGGACGCGCGCCGCGACCCGTCGCGCCCTCGTCGCGGATTTCGCCGCCCGCGCCCGTCGCGGCACCGGGGAACGGCGAGATCGCGGTCGGGTGATTGTGCGTCTCCACCTTCATCAGCGTGTGCGTGAGTTCGGTGTGACGCCCGTAGTGTTCGGCGAGATCGCCATCGCCGGACGGCTTGCGCGGGAACCAGCGCTCCGCCACGCCGCCCGCCATGATCGACGAGTTGTCCGAATACGCGACGATCGTGCCCTGCGGGTTCAACTTCTCCGTGTTGCGGATCATGTTGAAGAGCGAGATGTCCTGACGCTCGCCGTCGATCGTCCAGTCGGCGTTGAAAATCTTGTGGCGGCAGTGCTCGCTGTTCGCCTGCGCGAACATCATCAGTTCGACGTCGGTCGGATTGCGGCCGAGCTTGCCGAACGCATCGACGAGGTAGTCGATTTCGTCGTCCGCGAGCGCGAGGCCCAGTTCCGTGTTCGCGGCTTCCAGCGCCGTGCGGCCTTCCTTCAGGATGTCGACGGTTTGCAGCGGCTTCGCCGGCAGTTCGTCGAACAGATGCATCGCGTGATCGCGCGACGGCGCGACGCTTTCGGTCATGCGGTCGTGCAGCGCGGCGACGACGGCGGCGCGCGCCTCGTCGGAGAGCGCCTTCCTGCCGCCCAGCAGGCCCGACTTCAGGGTCACCGTGTATTCGATGCCGCGTTCGATGCGGCGCACGTTCGCGAGGCCGCAATGCAGCGCGATGTCGGTGGCCTTGCTCGCCCACGGCGACACCGTGCCGAAACGCGGCACCACGAGGACGGTTTCGGTCGCGCCGCGCTCTTTCGCTGCGTCGAACGGTTCGCCGTAGTGCATCAGCGCCTCGATCTTCGCGCTGTCACCGGCCGAAAGCGGCGTCGATGCGTTGACGAAATGCAGGAATTGCCCGCGCACGCCGGTGATATTGGCGTCGATGCGGGTGAGCGTATCGAGCAGGCGGGTTTGACGGAAATCGGAGAGGGCCGAAGCGCCGGGGAAACACGAGAAGTGGGCCATGAACTTGACGTTGCGTCGATCAGTCGCGCGTGCAGGCGACGGGAGGCGAAAGGAAGTCGGAGATTATACCCCGGGACGGCCCGTCAGAGCCGCCCTGCGTGGCGCGGCGAACCTTCCGGCGGCAACCTCCGGCGCGCTGCGGCATCGCGTGGCGCGGCGGCGGACAGCGTGGCGGCCGGCCCCGTTTGGCTGCTATCATTCGCCCTTTCCACCGACCGGCGCGGCAGGTTCCCCCACCCGCGCCGCACGTCACGCACACGGGCATGCCCGGTCACTCGCGCCCTGCCCGCAAATCGAATCAATCATGGATGTCATTGTCATTGGCGGCGGAATCACCGGCGTCGCCACCGCTTATCAGCTGCGCGCGGCCGGCCATCGCGTGTGCGTCGTCGAACGGCATGCGACGGTCGCCCAGGGCGCAACCTACGGCCACAGCGGCACCGTGCTGCCCACCGCGCTCGACGTCTGGTTCGGTCCGACCTTCATGGAAAACCGGCGCGCCGCGAAAAGCGGCGTGGTGACGAAGACCGGTTTCAATTCGGGTGCCCGCGACTTCCTGAAGCGCCTCGCGGCGTTGCAGGAGCCCGCCGCGTTCGAAGCTCAGATGGGCCGCCTGCGCCCGCTGATCGAGCTGTCGCGCGATACGCTTGCCGAGATCGAAACGCGCTTCGGCCTCGAATTCGAGCAGCGCAGCGGCGTGCTTCACGTGGTGCGCTCCGCCCACGAGTGGGAATTGACCCAGCCGGCGCTCGACCTGCTACGCCGCTACGAAGTCCCGCATCATGTGCTCTCCGCGGCCGAATGCGCGGCGCTCGAACATTCGGTGCCGACCGAGCCGGATTTCGCGGGCGGCGTGTATTTCGAAGCGGAACGCACCGCGAACTGTCCGCTTTTTGCCAAGCTCGTGAAGCAGCTGCTCGACGAGCAAGGCGGCGTGACGTTTCAGACCGGCCGCGAGGTGACCGCGATCCGCGTCGACAACCAGCGTGCCGCCGTCGAACTGGCGCCGCACACGGACGAACCGTCGCGCTCGCGCGAAGTCGACGTGATCGCGGGCGACGCGATCGTCGTCGCGGCGGGCGTCGGCAGCCTGCCGCTGCTCGAGCGGCTCGGCCTGCGCCTGCCGCTGCATCCGCTGCGCATGCACACGCTCGCCGCGCCGGTCGCGCACGAAGAGTGCGTGCCCCATACGACCGTGATCGACGCGGTCAAGCGCATCACGATCACGCGCATGAATCATCGTCTGCGTATTGCCGGCGGCGCGGTGGTGCAGCCGGCGAACCTCGTCGACAAGCCGCTTGGCGAGGCGCTCACCAGCGAAGCGCTCGCGTTGCTCGGCCAGGCCACGCACGACTGGATTCCGGGCGCCGCGAAGATCTCGGCGGCGCTGCCGTGGGAAGGTTTGAAGCTGCTGTCGCCTGATGGCTTGCCGCTCGTCGGCAACGCGCTGCATCCGCGGCTTTTTGTGAACGCCGGTCACGGGCCGTCCGGTTGGGGAATGGCGTGCGGGTCTGCTAAAGTGATCGCTGATCTCTTCGCCGGTGCGACCCCGGATGTGCCGCCCGACACGCTTGCAGCACTGCGGCCGGAACGGTTTCGCGATTGAGGTTCGTCGGGCGCGGTGTAGTCGGGCTGTTCTGCGCTGCGGTGTTCTGTCAGGCTGCCCTCGTGCAGTAAGACGGCAGCGGGCATGCGCCCGACGCGCCGCCGCCCACGGCAATTGCGCCGGGCCGCCGTCGAGCAGTCCCGGGCCGGCACGGCGCACCCGACCGCGCTGGAACGGGTTCGCATCTCCACCGTTTGTCTTCGTCCTGCCTGCGCCATGACCGACACTCCGCCGCCCGCCTCCGTCAGTTCCCTTCGCTCCGCCACGCTCGTCGATCCGTACGACCGTGCGCTGCCGCTCGTTACGGTCGAAGCACTCCGCGCACTTGAAAAGGCCGCCGCCGCGGCGCTCCCCGAACACACGCTGATGGGCCGCGCCGGTGCTGCGGCGGCCCGCTTCCTGCTCGACCAGAACGCCCACGAATCGTCCGCCTATGCCGACCATCCGGTCTGGCTGGTCGCGGGCCCGGGAAACAATGGCGGCGACGCGCTCGTGATGGCGACGGAGCTGCACCGCGCGGGCCTCGCGGTCGATGTCTGCATGCCCGTCGAGGTCAAGCCGGACGACGCCCGCTGGGCGCTCGAAGCCGCCCGCGCGGCAGGCGTGCCGATCGCCACGGCGCCGCCGGCTTCGTTCGATCGTTATGGCTGGCTGGTCGACGGCATGTTCGGCATCGGACTCGTGCGGCCGCTCGAAGGTGTCTTCGCCGAACTTGCCAGGACGCTGTCGGAACGTGCCCGCGGCAAGGGGCACGTGCTCGCGCTCGATGTGCCGAGCGGCCTCGACAGCGATACCGGCAATGCGGTCGGGGCGATCGATGCCGGAGCGGCCGTGCGCGCGACCCATACCGTGACGTTCATCGGCGCGAAGCCGGGGTTGTTCACGGCGTCGGGCCGCGATCTCGCGGGCTCGGTGACGGTTGCGCCGATCGGCGTCGAAGGCGCGGCCGCGCATACCGCAGTGCAACTCAACGCGCCGTCGCTCTTCGGCCCGTCGCTGCCGCCGCGCGATTTCGCGGTCAACAAGGGGACGTTCGGCAGCCTCGCGGTGATCGGCGGCGATACGGGCATGTGCGGCGCACCGATTCTCGCGGCGCGCGCCGCGCTGTACACGGGCGCGGGCAAGGTACACATCGGGTTCATCGGCAGCGGCGCGCCCGCCTACGATGCGCCCCACCCCGAACTGATGCTGGGCGGCGCCGACGACCTTGCGCTCGATGCGATGGACGCGCTCGCGATCGGCTGCGGCATGGGCCAGCGCGACCGGGCCCCTGTCACGCTGCGCGACGCGCTCGCGTTCGCAGGCCCGATCCTGCTCGACGCGGACGCGCTCAACCTTATCTCGAAGGACGCTGAACTCGCCGCCGCCGTCCACGCGCGCGGCGCGCAGCACGGCCATGTGTGCGTGCTGACGCCGCATCCGCTCGAAGCCGCGCGCCTGCTCGCCACCGACGCGCGCACGGTGCAGGCCGACCGGCTGGCCGCCGCGCGAGCGCTGGCGGCACGTTATGCGAGTGTCGTCGTGCTGAAAGGAAGCGGCACGATCGTCGCCGCGCCGGACGGCCGCGTCGCGATCAATCCGACGGGCAACGCCGCGCTCGCGACAGGCGGCACGGGAGACGTGCTCGGCGGCATCATCGGCGCGTTTCTCGCGCAGCGCCTCGCCGGCTATGAAGCAGCGCTGGCGGGCGTGTACCTGCACGGCCGCGCGGCCGATACGCTCACCGCGCAAGGCAACGGCCCCGCGGGCTTGAGCGCCGGCGAACTGGCGCCGATGGTGCGCACGCTGCTCAATCGCCTGTTCTATCCGCTGCGCGCGTAAAGCGGGCCAGGCTCTCGATCGATCCTGCGAGCCCGTTGCAACCTCTGCGGCTGTCCGGGTCAGCGTTTTAGCGCCTGCGGCCGGCGCGAACAGCGGCTCGCGAACGCTCCCATCATCTGCGATACGTGCGCACGGATGCGCGCGGTCATCCAACGCCGCTATACTGATCGATCGAGCGCATCGCTAGCCGGTCGACTGCCTGACGGCATCACGGCGCCTGAAACGCCTGATGCGTCCCGCGCGCATTGCACCGTGCGCGGCACCTGATGGCGCAGCGACGCTCCAGGCTTCATCGCTGGCGGCACCTGCAGCATGCCGTCATTCATTCGTGTCATTTCGCCAGACGGACAGTTTATATGCCATCGAATCCGCTCCCCGCCTCGTCCGCGCTGCAAGCGCATTACGAACAGATCCGCGACGCGCACCTGCGCGACTGGTTCGCCCCCGCGAACGATCCCGCGCCGACCCGTGCCGAACGTTTCACGCTGTCGGGCGCCGGCCTCTCGGTCGATTTTTCGAAGAACCGCATCACCGACGAAACGCTGCGCCTGCTGGTTCAACTGGCGCACGAAGCGGGCGTCGAAAAGCGCCGCGACGCGATGTTCGCGGGCGAAATCGTGAACCCGACCGAAGGCCGCGCGGCCTTGCACACGGCGCTGCGCGCGACCGACCCGAAAGCGCCGTTCAACGCGCAGATCAAGGCCGAGCTGGCCAAAATGGCCGCGTTCTCCGATCAGGTGCGCAGCGGCGCGTGGACGGGCTACACCGGCAAGCGCATCCGCTACGTGGTGAACATCGGCATCGGCGGCTCGGATCTCGGACCGAAGATGGTCGTGCATGCGCTGCATCATCTCGCGTCGCCCGACATCAAGTCGTTCTTCGTGTCGAACGTCGACGGCGCCGATCTGTACCGCGTGCTGGAGCAGATCGACCCGGAAGAGACGCGCGCGATCGTCGTATCGAAGACCTTCACCACGCTCGAAACGATGACCAACGCGCATTCGATGCGCGACTGGTTCATCAAGAGCGGCTGCCCGGAAAGCGCGCTCGCGAAGCATTTCGTCGGCGTGTCGGCGAATCCGGCTGAAGTCGTGAAATTCGGCATCGCGCGGGAAAACGTCTTCGAGATGTGGGACTGGGTTGGCGGCCGGTATTCGTTGTGGTCGGCGTGCGGGCTGTCGATCATGATTTCGGTCGGGCCGGCGCACTTCGCGGAATTGCTCGCTGGCGCGAACGAGATGGACCAGCATTTCCGCGATGCGCCGCTCGAACGCAACCTGCCGGTGCTGCTCGGCATGATCGGCATCTGGTATCGCAACTTCTTCGGCTCGCAGAGTTACCTCGTCGCACCCTATTCGGAAGCGCTGCATTTCCTGCCTTCGTATCTGCAGCAGCTGGAAATGGAGAGCAACGGCAAATCGGCGCGGCTCGACGGCGTGATCGTCGATTACCCGACGGCCGCGGTCACGTGGGGCGAGCCCGGCACGAACGGGCAACACGCGTTCTTCCAGATGCTGCATCAGGGACCGACGATCGTGCCGATCGACTTCGTCGCGGTGCTCACGCCGGAACATCCGCTTGGCGATCATCATCCGAAGCTGCTCGCGAACTGCTTCGCGCAAAGCGAGGCGCTGATGCTCGGCCGCACGCTCGAGGAAGCAAAAAAGGTGGCGGGCCCGGACAAGCCGGAACTCGCGCCGCATCTGATGTTCCCCGGCAACCGTCCGACCACGACACTGATCGTCGATGCGCTGACGGCACGCTCGCTCGGCGCGCTGATCGCGCTGTACGAACACAAGGTGCTGGTGCAGGCTTCTGTGTGGGACATCAACCCGTTCGACCAGTGGGGCGTCGAGCTCGGCAAGATTCTCGGCAAGGTCGTCGAGGCGGATTTGACGGGGACTTCCGCCGATGAAAAGAAGCACGATTCGTCGACGTCCGCGCTGATCAGGCGCGCGCGGGCCGCATTGAAGCGCTGATTCGACGTAACACGCGATGGGCAAAAAAACGGACTCTGCGGCGACCGTTTTTTTGCTTTGCGTGAGATGCAACTTCCCGCGAGGATCAGATGACGAGGCGCCCTGCTTCGATCGTCACCGTTTTGTCGCAGCGCCGCGCGAGTTCGATATCGTGCGTCACGAGCACGAGCGTCGCGCCGTTCGCGCGGTTCATCTCGAACATCAGGTCGATCACGGCATGGCCGGTCGCGGCATCGAGGCTACCTGTCGGCTCATCGGCGAAAAGAATCGCCGGATGCGTGACGAACGCGCGCGCGAGTGCCACGCGTTGCTGCTCGCCGCCCGAAAGCAGCTTCGGATAATGTCCCGTCCGTTTGCCAAGTCCAACCTGATCGAGCAGCGAGCGCGCCCGCGTTGCGGCATCGCGCGTCGAGATGCCGCCTTGCAGTTCGAGCGGCAGCGTCACGTTTTCGAGGGCGGTCAGATGCGGCATCAACTGGAACGACTGGAACACGAAGCCCACCGAGCCGCTCCTTAATGCAGCACGGCCGTCTTCGGCGAGTTCGGTGAGTTCACGCCCGAGCAGGCGAACCGAGCCGGCGCTCGCGCTGTCCAATCCCGCTAGCAGGCCCAGCAACGTGGACTTGCCCGACCCGGACGCGCCGACGATCGCCACGCTGCTGCCCGGCGCGATCGAAAGATCGATATCATCGAGAATCGTCAGTTCGCCCGTTGCATCCCTAACCCGCTTGCTCAAACCCCGCACTTCAATGACCGGATCAGTTTTATTTTGCATGGTGAAGCACAGGTTGAAAGTGCGCATGATCGCGCTGGGTACATCGATCGGCGCCGCTGCGTGGATCGCGATCGTGCCGCACGCAGCCGATGCCGCCGCGCCCACGTCCGGCAAGCCGGTGATTGTCGTACTGGGCGACAGCATCTCCGCCGAATATGGCCTGCCGCGTGATACCGGCTGGGTCGCGCTGATGCGCCGGCGGCTCGCCGACGAGCGCATCGATTATAACGTTGCCAATGCAAGCATCAGCGGCGACACCACGAGTGGTGGACTCTCGCGTTTGCCCGCGTTGGTGCAACGTCTGAAGCCCTCGGTGGTGATCGTCGAGCTGGGCGCCAACGATGCCCTGCGCGGCGTTCCACTCGCCACGACCCGGGATAACCTTCGTACGATTATCGAGCAATCGCAAAAGGCACACGCGAAAGTGGTACTCGTGGGTATGTACGTACCGCCTAATTACGGCCCCGAGTACACACAAAAGTTCCACGGCCTGTATGGCGAACTGTCGAAGCAGTTTCACGTGCCACTCGTGCCGTTTCTGCTCGCCGGCATCGAGGACAAACCGGACATGTTCCAGGCCGACCAGATCCATCCCACACAGCAGGCACAGCCTGTCCTGCTCGACAACGTGTGGCCCGCGCTGAAGCCGTTATTGCGCGCACCCTGATCTCCGCAGTCGATCCCCTCGACAGGTTTGCTAACAACTTGTTTCGAAAACGTGGGAACGAGGCCGGGCTTTGATGCTCTGACACTATTGCCTAACCTTGAAACCCGGCTCGAAATTGAGCGATTCTGGAAGGAGATGACGTGAAATACTTACCGCTTATCGCTTTGACCGTGGCACTTTCTGCCTGTGCAGCGCAACCGCCGGCAGGTGTTCAGTCCGTCGGACAAAGTCAGCAGCCGCCAAAGGTCGTCGGCCAGTGTATTGCGCAGAAGTGGGCCGACAAATCGCAACAGCAAGTGGTGTCGCAGGATACGCTCGCGAACGATGCCGCGATGGACGTCTACGTTCCGGGTCAGCAGCCACCTGATGGCGCGGCCGCGATCGTGCGTCCGTCGTACAGCGGCCCGGGCTCGTGGGTCGGCTTCCGCTCAGGCGGGGGCGCCGGTGGCGACACGAGCGACATCACGGCCTGCCTGTAACACCGGCGCCGCACATGTCATGACGTGAGGCTCTGCGTCGTCACGCAAGCTCGCGTCCAAAAACAAAGCCCCGCTCGTGCGGGGCTTTGTTTTTCCTGCGGTGCGAGACGCCCAGGTACCGGCGTCGCATCGAATCACGTCAGTCGCCTGGCTGTTGCGACGAGCCATCCAGTGCGCCGAAGAACTTCACCTTCGAACGTGCACGCAGTGCGTCGACATACGCCTCGACCTGCGATTGCGCGTTGACCTGCGCGATCTGCTGCTGGGCGGCGGCGAGACGTTGTGCGTCGACCGTGGGGCCCGGCAGCACGGCGTTCACGCGATAGATCGCGTAACCGTCGTCGCCGAGATCGACGCCCACATAGGCCGGCAGCTTCTGCGCATCCGTCTTGTAGATCGCGCTCAACGCAGCAGGGGGCACGCCTTGCGCATCGTTGCGGGAGACCTTCAACGCCGACGAGAATCCTTGCGTCGACTTCTGCAGATCCGCGAGCTTCGCCGCGCCGTCCTTGCGTGCCATCTCCGCCGACTGCTCCGCGATCACCTTCTGACGCACGGCGTCCTTGACGACGTCGAGTGGCGGCACCGTCGCTTCCTTGTAGCCGGTCACGTGCGCCGCGATCAGCGTATTACTGCCCACGTCGATGGCCTGCGTGTTGTTCTTCGCCTTCGTCGCATCGCTCGAAAATACCGCGGCGAGAAACTTCGTGTTGTTCAGCGGACTATCGGGCGGCAGCTTCGCATCAGGCTGCGGCGTGACCGTGGCGGTCTGGATCTGCAGCTTGTACTTGTCGGCGGCCGGCTGCAGGCTCTTCGCCTGCTCGTACACGAGCGACGTGAAACCTTCCGAGTCGTCGGCGAACGCCTTGTTCGCCTGCTGCGTCTTCAGGTCCTTGACGATCGAATCCTTCACTTCGTCGAGCGGCTTCGTGACGGCCGGCTTCACGTCCGTCACCTTGACGATGTGATAACCAAAATCCGTCTGCACGATGTCGCTGATCTCATCCTTCTTGAGCTTGAACACGGCATCGTCAAATGCCTTGCCGCCAGCAATCATGCCCGGACCGAAGTAACCCAGATCGCCGCCCTTCGATGCCGAACCCGGATCCTGCGAGTCCTGTCGCGCGATCTGCGCGAACTGGTCCGGATGCGCCTTGACCTGTGCCAGCACTTCATCGGCCTTCTGCTTCGCCTTGGCCCTGTCTGCCGCGCTCGCGTCTTTCGGCACCGCGATCAGGATGTGGCTCGCGCGCACTTCACCA
>CALFSF010000598.1 GCA_937917025.1 uncultured Paraburkholderia sp. | reverse complement strand
TGTCCGGCAACAAACTCGGCGACGCCGGCGCGCGCGTCGTGATCGAGGAATTCCTGGAAGGCGAGGAAGCGAGCTTCATCGTGATGGTCGACGGCAAGCACGTGCTCGCGCTGGCGTCGAGCCAGGATCACAAGCGCCTGCTGGACGCCGATCAGGGCCCGAACACGGGTGGCATGGGCGCCTACTCGCCGGCGCCGATCGTCACGCCGCAACTGCACGCGCGCGTGATGCGCGAGATCATCCAGCCCACCGTGCGCGGCATGGAAAAAGAAGGCATCCGCTTCACCGGTTTCCTGTACGCCGGCCTGATGATCGACGCGCAGGGCAACCCGAAAACGCTCGAATTCAACTGCCGCATGGGAGACCCGGAAACGCAGCCGATCATGGCGCGTCTGAAGGGCGATTTCTCGAAAGTCGTCGAGCAGGCGATCGCCGGCACGCTCGACACGGTCGAACTGGAATGGGACCGGCGCACGGCGCTTGGCGTCGTGCTGGCCGCGCACAATTATCCCGACGCACCGCGCAAGGGCGACCGCATCAGCGATATTCCCGCTGAATCCGCCGATTCCGTGACGTTCCACGCCGGCACGACGCTGAAAGACGGCAAGCTGACGACGTCGGGCGGACGCGTGCTGTGCGTGGTCGGTCTCGCGGATTCGGTGCGCAGCGCGCAGTCGGTGGCCTACGAAACGATCAACCAGATTTCGTTCGACGGCATGCAGTATCGTCGCGACATCGGTTATCGCGCAGTCAACCGCAAGCACTGAAGCCGCACCGCAGCATGGCGCGCTTCACGGGGAACGCTACACTTCGGGATGTCCCGCAGCGTGGCGGCGTGACCGGAAGCGCGCCGGGCGAACCGTCGCAAGGCCACCCCGGTTGCCACTTGCATGAGCGGATCGGGCCGGTTTCAGGTCTGGTTTCATAGCGGGTGTCCCGCCCGGGGCGAGGCCTGCCCGACTCGCCAGACACATTGACGGGCCCTTTGCCGGGCCCGGTTTCAGGCGCTTTTTCAGGCTGTTTTGCGGATAACGTTGCGGGCGCCCCGGCCCGTCTCGTCACCGCCCACTCACGAACCCGCGGCCTGACGATCCGGCCGCCGACCAGCATCCATGACCGATTCAACCTGTGACGTACAGGCCGTGCGCGTGTGGCTCGAAAACCTGCAGACGCGCATCGCCGATACCCTCGGCGCCTTCGACGGCCAGCCCTTCGCGACCGACGCGTGGCAGCGCGCGCCCGGCGAAAAGCTGCGCGGCGGCGGCGTCACACGCATTCTCGAAGGCGGCAACTTCTTCGAGCGCGCGGGCATCGGCTTTTCCGACGTCGCGGGCGACGCGCTGCCGGCCTCGGCCAGCGCGGCGCGCCCGCAGCTTGCCGGACGCGGTTTTGAAGCGATGGGCGTGTCGCTCGTGCTGCATCCGCACAATCCGTATTGCCCGACAGTCCACATGAATGTGCGTATGCTGATCGCGACGAAGGCGGGCGAGGCGCCCGTGTTCTGGTTCGGCGGCGGCATGGATCTGACGCCCTACTACGGTTACGAGGAAGACGCGCGGCACTTTCATGGGGTCTGCCGCGATTCGCTCCAGCCTTACGGCGCGGACCTGTACCCGCGCTTCAAGCAATGGTGCGATGAGTATTTCTTCCTCAAGCATCGCAACGAGCCGCGCGGCATTGGCGGAATTTTCTTCGACGATTTCGCCGAACCGGGCTTCGAGCGTTCGTTCGAGATGGTGAAAAGCGTCGGCGATGCGTTCCTGAACGCGTATCTGCCGATCATCGAAAAACGCCGCGGAGAACCGTATGGCCAGGCCGAGCGCGATTTCCAGGCATATCGACGTGGCCGTTACGTCGAATTCAATCTGGTCTTCGACCGTGGCACACTGTTTGGGCTGCAAAGCGGCGGACGCACCGAATCCATCCTGATGTCGATGCCGCCCGTGGTGAACTGGCGCTATAACTGGCAGCCCGAACCCGGCACGCCGGAAGCGCGCCTGTATTCCGATTTTCTCGTGCCGCGCGAGTGGGTTTGAGGCGGGCCCGCGCCCGCCCTCCCGCCTGAACGCATCGTCACGAAAGGACCCGCACCTGAATCCGAACGCTCATCCTGTCGCGCTGCCTCGCCGGATCGGTCTGCTCGGCGGCACCTTCGATCCGATCCACGACGGCCACCTCGCGCTCGCGCGGCGTTTCGCCGAGGTGCTGCGCCTCACGGACCTCGTGCTGCTGCCCGCCGGGCAGCCGTGGCAGAAAGCGGGTGTGTCGGCGGCGAAACACCGGCTTGCGATGACGCGCGCGGCGGCCCGCTCGCTCGCGCTGCCCGGCGTGCGGGTGAGCGTCGCGACCGACGAGATCGAGCACGCGGGCCCGACCTACACGGTCGACACGCTGCAACGCTGGCGCGAGCGGGAAGGCGCGAACGTGTCGCTGTCGCTGCTGCTTGGCGCCGACCAGCTCGTTCACCTCGACACGTGGCGCGACTGGAAACGGCTCTTCGACTACGCGCACATCTGCGCGGCGACGCGGCCCGGTTTTGAATTGACGACGATCCCGCCAGTGGTGGCCGACGAGATCGCCGCGCGCAAGGCCAGCGCGGAAGTTTTGCAGGGCACCCCCTGCGGCCATCTGCTGATCGATACGACGCTTGCGTTCGACGTTTCGGCCACCGACATCCGCTCGCACCTGCGCGAGCGGCTCCAGCACCACGCGGGCGGCAACACCCAGGACATCGCCGTGAGCCATGTCCCTGAGGCCGTGTGGGACTATATTCTTCAACATCATCTGTACCATCGGTAAAACATGGATATTCGCAAACTGCAACGCGTGATCGTCGACGCCCTCGAAGACGTGAAAGCGCAAGACATCAAGGTGTTCAACACCACCCATCTGACCTCGCTGTTCGACCGCGTGATCGTCGCGAGCGGCACGTCGAACCGGCAGACCAAATCGCTCGCCTCCAACGTGCGTGAGAAAGTCAAGGAAAACGGCGGCGACGTGATCAGCACCGAGGGCGAGGACATCGGCGAATGGGTGCTGGTCGATTGCGGCGACGCGGTCGTGCACATCCTGCAACCGGCGCTGCGCCAGTACTACAACCTCGAGGAAATCTGGGGCGACAAGCCGGTGCGCATCAAGCTGTCGACGCCGAATCCGTTCGGCGGCGCGAGCGCAAGCGAACCGCTCGACGACGAGGAAGAAGACGAAGCGCCGGCGGCAAAGCCCGCACGCAAGGCCCCGGCACGCCGTCGCTGAACGCTGGCAGGAGCCTGCGGTGAAGCTGCATATCCTCGCTGTCGGCCACAAGATGCCCGACTGGATCGCGACCGGCTTCGACGAGTACACGAAGCGCATGCCGCCCGAGCTGCGCATCGAGTTACGCGAGATCAAGCCGGAGCAGCGCTCGTCTGGCCGTCCGGCCGGGAGCGTGATGGCCGCCGAGCGGGCGAGAATCGAAGCCGCGTTGCCGAAGAACGCGCGCATCGTCGCGCTCGACGAACGCGGCCGCGACTGGACCACGATGCAGCTGGCGGGCGCCCTGCCCGGCTGGCAGCAGGATGGGCGCGACGTCGCGTTTCTGATCGGCGGCGCGGACGGGCTCGATCCGGATCTGAAGGCGCGCGCCGACATCATGCTGCGCGTTTCGAGCCTCACGCTGCCGCATGCGATGGTTCGCGTGCTGCTCGCCGAACAGCTTTACCGCGCGTGGACCATCACGCAGAATCACCCCTACCACCGCGCGTGAGCGCCGGGCGACCGACAGCCGGCGATCCCCATCCCACAGTGTGACGATCTCGCTTCGCTTCAGTCGCCCGGGCGCGCCACAAGCGATTTGCCTTCACGAGATCCGTTCATGACATCGTCGTCCGCTGCGTCTTATCCGTTTGTTTATCTCGCTTCGCAAAGTCCGCGCCGCCAGGAGTTGCTCCAGCAACTCGGCGTGCGCTTCGAACTGCTGCTGCCCCGCCCCGATGAAGACGCCGAAGCGCTCGAGGCCGAACTGCCCGGCGAGCGCGCGCATCATTACGTGATGCGCGTGTGCGTCGCCAAGGCGCAGGCGGCGCGCGCACGGCTCGTCGCGGGCGGCCATGCGGGCGCGCCGATTCTGGTTGCGGACACAACCGTCACCATCGACGACGCGATCCTCGGCAAGCCCGCCGGCGCCGACGACGCCGTTGCGATGCTCACGCGTCTTGCCGGACGCGATCACGAAGTGCTGACGGCCGTCGCCGTGGTGGCCGCGGACGGCACGCCGCTACCCGCCGTGCTGTCGCCTTCACCCGTGCGCTTCGCGGCGGTCGGGGCCGATGTACTGCGCCGCTACGTCGCCACCGGCGAGCCGCTCGGCAAGGCTGGCGCCTACGGCGTGCAGGGCCGCGCGGCGGAGTTTATCGAGCATATCGACGGGTCCTATTCAGGTATCATGGGTTTGCCGCTTTTTGAAACCGCTGCGCTCCTGCGCGCAGCGCGCATCGACTTCTAGAACAAGACCATGAATGAAGAAATCCTGATCAACGTCACGCCCCAGGAAACGCGCGTCGCGCTCGTCCAGCAAGGCGCTGTGCAGGAGCTTCATGTCGAGCGCACGCTCTCGCGTGGCCGCGTCGGCAACGTGTATCTCGGCAAGGTCGTCCGCGTGCTGCCGGGCATGCAATCCGCATTCATCGATATCGGGCTCGAACGCGCGGCGTTTCTTCACGTGGCCGATATCTGGCATCCGCGTCTTGCGGGCGAACCGCAGCATCCGGCGACGCATCAACCGATCGAGAAGATCGTGTTCGAAGGCCAGTCGCTGATGGTGCAGGTCGTGAAGGATCCGATCGGCACGAAGGGCGCGCGGCTTTCGACGCAGGTCAGCATCGCGGGCCGCACGCTCGTCTATCTGCCGCAGGAACCGCACATCGGCATCTCGCAGAAAATCGAGAGCGAAGCCGAGCGCGAGGCGATCCGCGCGCGGCTCACCGCCGTGCTGCCGGCCGACGAGAAAGGCGGCTACATCGTGCGCACCATCGCCGAGGATGCGACCAGCGAAGAGCTCGCCGCCGACGTCGCGTACCTGCGCAAGACGTGGACGACGATCGTCTCGCAAGGCCAGCGCATGCCGCCCACGAGCCTGCTGTATCAGGACCTGAATCTTGCGCAACGGGTGCTGCGCGACTTCGTCAACGACGAGACCTCGCGCATCCAGGTCGATTCGCGCGAAACGTTCCAGATGCTCGCCGAGTTCGCGGCGGAATTCACGCCGGCGGTGTCGTCGAAGCTGCATCACTACACTGGCGAGCGGCCGCTCTTCGATCTGTACAACATCGAGACGGAAATCCAGCGCGCGCTGTCGCGGCGCGTGGATCTGAAATCGGGCGGCTATCTGGTGATCGACCAGACCGAGGCGATGACGACCATCGACGTGAACACGGGCGGCTATGTCGGCGCGCGCAACTTCGACGATACGATCTTCAAGACGAATCTCGAGGCGGCGCATACGATCGCGCGGCAATTGCGTTTGCGCAACCTGGGCGGCGTGATCATCATCGACTTCATCGACATGGAAAATCTCGAGCATCGCGATCAGGTGCTCGGCGAACTGAAGAAGGCGCTTTCGCGCGATCGCACGCGCGTGACCGTGAACGGTTTTTCGCAGCTCGGTCTCGTGGAAATGACACGCAAGCGCACGCGCGAATCGCTCGCTCACGTGCTGTGCGAGCCGTGCCCGGTGTGTCTCGGCAAAGGCCAGGTCAAGACGCCGCGCACGGTTTGTTATGACGTGCTGCGCGAGATTCTGCGCGAATCGCGCCAGTTCAATCCGCGCGAGTTTCGCGTGGTCGCCTCGCAGCAGGTGATCGATCTCTTTCTCGAAGAAGAGTCGCAACATCTGGCGATGCTGATTGATTTTATCGGCAAGCCCGTGTCGTTGCAGGTGGAGTCGAATCTCAGTCAGGAGCAGTACGATATCGTGCTGATGTGACGATGCGAATCTCTATCCGATCAGGATTTCTACTTCTCCGAAAATTTCCTGGCTAACCATCGCGATGGCAGATACAAAAAGCCTGCGCGGATGCGCCCGCCGTTCCAAGGCAAGCGGCTTCGACGCGCCGACGGCAACGATGCCAGAGCGTCTTCCTCTGCCTGACCCACGGCTGTCGTGATGCCGCATTTCAGCGTCTTGCGTCTGCTGCGACTCACAGTCAGATCTCGACCTCGTCCGGCCCGTGCATTTTGAGCCAGTCGCGCACAGCGGCGTTGAGCCGAGTCTGCCAGCACGGACCAGTCGCCCTGAAAGTCTCCGGAACATCATTGTCAAACCGGACAGTTGTCTCTGTCTTGTCGCTACCGTTCGGCCGACCCCGGCGCATCTGTTTCTCGCCGAAGTACTCATCTGCCTGCTGAAAAAATTCGTCGGTCAGGTCCGGCGCGTCGTCCGGGTCAGTCAAGGCGGGTGGCGTAGCGTGCTTTTTCACGTTCATTTGCCTTCCTCATGCTGATGATGCGGCGCACCCTCTCGCGCGATCCCGTACTGTGTTTTATCGAGATAGTTGGCAGAATGCGAAATTCGATCTACAGTATTCATCAGACGTAAAGCAAAACAGGTCACCGACCAACATAAATGAAAGCGTCACGGGGGCAACATGATGACCTTGATCGACCAGGACATCGCGCATATCACACGCGTGATGCGGCCATCGTTGCATGGGGACCTCGGCGGCCCCATTCTGCCCCCTGCCTACTGGCGAAAGCGTCTGTACCAGCTGCTCGACACCGAACATCTTTCCAAAGCCCAACTCTGCTCGATCGACAGCCTGTTGCTGCAACTGGAAGAGTTCGTCCGCGCCGGCATTCCCCACCGCGCTGATCCAGCGACAGGTCTGCCCTGGCACATCGAGACTCCGGGCGAACTCGTCGGTCAAAGCTAGCCCGGCTGGCGCGGCGCAGGTCGCTATCAAGCCGTTTGCCATAACGGCAGGCACCGGCATCTTCAATTTTTTATAGACAATCCTTCAATCTCTGGCCCGATTATCAAACGATACTGACTGTCCGAGAATGCGTTCGTTTTTACAACGCATCTTTACCGGAGTCGGTCATGGTCAGCCAGTCATCGAATCTCTCCCGCGCCGCCACCGTTGCCGCCATTGCCGCCGCAACCGCGCTCGCCTCCGTTTTCCCGCACGCCGCGCATGCCGCGGACGATGCGCTTCCGCGTCCGCGTCACGTGTCCATCGGCGGATCGTCGGCGCGGACAGCCGCGGTGGTGCTCGCCGCCCGCCGCTACGCCGCGTTCTGGAATATTTCACCGGCCAGTTCCTGAACGTCAAGGGCGAAGGCCAGACCGTCGATTTTCAGGCGTTCGATCTGTATCGCGTAAAGGACGGCCGGATCGTCGAAAACTGGCATCTCGAAGACAACCCGACCCTGTTGAAGCAACTGGGTGTGGTCAAGCCGTAATTCTTCGCATGGCGCGGACCGGTGTAGCCCGGGCGTCGTTCGTTTCCCTGCGGATCACCTAGAATTCCTGCATGAGGTCGATCTGGACGGAGGCTGCCATGGCTGAATCGATGGTCAGCATCGTGGTGGGGCTGGCGGCGATTGTCGTCGCCGTATTGCTGGTTGCGTCGCGCTACCGGCGCGAACATCGGGCGCTTCACGAAATGCATCGCGCGCGCGCCCGGCTCGACGGGCACAGGCTGTGGGACCGCATGCGCCACCGCCATTGACACGGCACGCGGGCCGAACCGGAACCGCCAGGCCCACATCGCGTCGCGTCGCATCACGTCGAGAGAGGCGGCCCGGATGGAGGCGAACATGTCCGACGAAAACGCACCCTGGCAGGTTGTCGAATACGAAGGCTTCGAGATTCACGCGGCGCCCTGTGCGAAAGACTCGCACGAAAGCGAGCCGCACCGGCCGCCGGGACCGCCGGGACCGTATACGTACGTCGGCTACGTGTGTCATCCGGGCGCCGATCCGGCAATTCCCGGGCACGCGGTGCCCTTTCACGCGGATGGCGAGGAAACTTTCGCGACCCGTGAAGATGCGCTAGCTGAAGCGATTCACATCGGACGCAGTATCGTCGACGGCACGCATCCGGATCTTTCGGTGTTGCCGCTGGTGACGGGTGGGGTGTGATGCCCCTCCGTGAGACTGCAATTCACCGGCCGTACCTGGGGCTGACTGACGGGCGTCAGCCGCGCCTGTCACGCCGGGGCACGTCGCGGAACGCTGTCGCCGGATCCATGAATTCCAGTTGGGCCGGCAAATCCGGCTCCCAGCCTTCGAGGTCCTCGGTCGGGTACAGGCCGAAAGCATAAAACACACGCTTTAGCCGGCTCACGAAATCTGGACGCGGAACATTGGGCAGCCCGGCTGCGTTGCCTTTCGTCCGCTCAAGATAGTTGCGCTTGAAGTCGCGCTGCGTCACGCCCCATTTCATCAGGAATTCGCGACCGCCTCGATTGCGACGGATGCGCCCGGTCGTGCGGCAACTGAAGTGGTAAATCCGACTCATGCCGACCGAGCGAAATACGCGGCAACCAACGAGCCACAGCTTCATCAGAAAGTCGTCGTCGCTGCTCATGCCCGGCCCGAACTCGATGCTGTAGCCGCCTGCACGGTGCCATAGTTCGCGGCTGACCAGCGTCGGCTGCATCGCGAGCCCGTCGCGGTCCGCTGTGTCCATTTTCGCGGCGAATGCCAGCAGACCCGCTTCGTCGAACGTTTCCGGGCTCGTGCCGAAATCCGCCACGGTCACGACGCTGTTGCCTGTGTCGGTGGGCTCGATAATCTGCGACGACAGATACACCGCCGAATGGCCGAGCTCGCGCAACGTGTCGTCGAAAGCGCGATCCCAGTCGGGCGTGCAGAACATGTCGTCGTTCATGAAGAGAATCCAGTCGCGCGTCGCGAGGCGGGCGACATCGTTTAGCGCGATGCACACGCCGACGTTCCCCTTGCTCCATGTATGGCGAATGCCTTCCGAACGGACCCATTCGAGCGTGCCGTCGCTACCGTCGTTGACGTGCACGAGAATCTCGTGCTCGAACGCCGAATGCCGACGGATGCTGTCGATACACAACTTCAGGTACGGCAGGTTGTTCCAGGTCGGTATCAGGATGCTGAACATAGCGCGCGAGTAGTGATCGTCATTGAGGAAAGGTGCGCCGGAGCGGGCGGGGGGCACCGGCATGCGACGAGATCCCTGCCAGGATCGCAACGATGGTCGAGTAGAAGGCGACGGTCGCTTTCAGATCGAAGGTTTCGACGGTGAGACCAAAAATACTGAACGCCACGACGAACGTCAAACCCATCATGCCTGCGCGGCGCTCGGGCCCTGCGGAAATGCTCATGCACCGCCAGAAAAACATGGCCGGCACCACATAGATCGCCAGCAGCGCGAGCCCGCCGACCACGCCATAGTTCGCCACGTACGCGAGCAACTCGTTGTGCGTCTCACCCTTGCCGAACTGCGCGGCGACCGGGGTGATCACACCCTCCCCGGCAAGCGAACTCATCGCATCCCTGAACCCCTCGCCACCGAGGCCAAACACCGGATGTCGGCTGATCAGCGTAAGCGCCGCCTCATAAAGCTGCAGACGCACGCCAAGCGACGTGTCCTTGTTGCCTTGAGAATACTGCGTCAGGTCGGATGACACCATGTCGATCCGCTCGCGCGCGGTCGGCGAGAATGCGTAGACGGACGCGAGAATGGCGACGGCGGCGAGCGGCATCAGCACTTTCCACCTGCGCGACTTGCCGCGACTACGCACATACAGGCTCATCACGACGACGACGGGCACCGCGAGCCACCCGCCCCGCGCGCCGGACAGCAGCGAGGTGGACAGGCCAGCGAAGAGTCCGGCGACCTTCAGTATTCGCACAGGCAGCGGATCTTTCCTCCACCAGTTCAGCGACAGCACGGATAGCGCACCAAGAGCAAGCGCGATGTCGCCGAAGTGAATAGGATTCAGAAACGGACTGCCGAGACGGCCGTGGCCCCAGTCGCGCGGCACGAGCAGCACGATGCCGAGCGATGCGAACGCGCCCAGCGCGAACGACAGATCGGCCCACGCGAGCGAGCGCGTCGAACACTGGCGTAGAACCAGCAGGAGCGAGACTGCCGCAAGAAAGCGTGAAGGGGAATCGAGCGTACTCGGTACGATGCGCCAATGCGCCAGTGAGCAGATCAGAACGGCGGCGAGCGGGCTCGCGAGCGCAACGCACAGACGCACTTCGTTGCGGTCCCAGTGGACAGGCGGCAGGCCGGTCCACGACGTCGGCGCTAACAGCGCGGCCAGGGAAATAATTGCTGCTGCAATGGAAAGGGCACTCGCCCCGCCATGCACCAGCAGCGAAAGCGCCGGATAGGTCAGGACGAAAAGCGCGGGCAGCAGGCTTCTTGGGCTCATGCTGCGGGAGCGTGATGTAGCGGGCGTCGACATGTATGTTTTCTGATGCGGATTGTCATGATGCCAGCATACGTGCGAGGCGGGACTGATGGGCCGCCATTGTACCTGGTCCGCCCCAGACTATCCTAATAATGGGGCCGGCGAAGGACAGCGGCTGTCCCGACGGGTACGGTACGATATCATTCGATCATTTCTCCCCTGCGCAGGCACAGCCGGCCCGTCGGAACCGGTCATCAACGAACATGACTGCCTTCAAGCATACACACGTCGGATTCCCCCTCCCCGGTCTCACACGATGTGTGGACACGGCGATCACTCGCTCGACTCGCATCCCATATGAAGGCGTGCCGCATGAGCCAGACGTTTTCCTGCGCCACAATTCCCCGCTCAAGATCACGAGAAAGTACCTGCACAAGTACCTGATGCTGAAACTGCGCGGTCAGATCGGGCTCGAACTGAAGCATCTGGACCGGTCGCAGCGCATTCTGTGGATCTATACGCGGCGCAATTTCGGCGACGCCATCATGGACATGGCGGGTCGCGCCCTGCTGAAAGGCATGGGCTTCCAGATCGATCTGTTCACGCTGCCGAGCCTGCACAAGCTGTTCGCCGAGGACGACGTTTTCGGCAATGTGTACTCCGAGCTGCACGAGGTCGACGGTCGCAACTACGATGCGATCCTGATGTCCGAGTTCAACCTGCCGTCTATCCGGCTCAAGACCCGGCATTTCAGGAAGCTGCCGTTCGCGTGTCTGTTCCAGTACTTCAACGGGCCGGACAGGAACCAGACCTGCTTTAGCTACGCCACCGTCAACGATGTTTTCTCGCTGGGACATCGCGCCGATGCGCTGCAATCGATGAGCAAGCCGTATCTGGCCAGCCGGCCGGCCACCGTGGAAGCCGTGCGGCCGTTCATTCCCGATACGCGCTACATCACGCTCGCCGTGGGCGGACTCGATCCGAACCGGACATACAATCACTGGCCTGCCGTACTCGACCTGCTGGACAGATCCGAGGATCCGCGAGTGATCAAGCGCATCGTGCTGCTCGGCTCCGACAACGGCCAGACGATGGCCGATACACTGACCGCGCGGCACTTCAAAAGCCTCGAAATCAGTTCGTGCGTCGGCAAGCTGTCGTTACTGCAGACCCGGGAGATCATGGTCGGCGCCCCGCTCTTTGTCGGCACCGATGGCGGTCTGATGCACGTCGCGCACACAACACCGACGTCCAGCGTGTCGCTTTTCGCGAGCAAGGAACCGCCTTACCTGCGTCTGACGGAGCAGTGTCACTCGATCGGCATCCAGGGCGAAGGCAACGCCGACACGATCGCGCCGGAGAGCGTCATGGATGCGATCGTCGAACAGCTTTCGACTTGCGCCGTCATCGTGCCAGACACGGCGCCCCCGTCAATCCAGCTGTCCAGCTAAAAGACCCGCCGCGGCATGCTGCGTCAGACCGTGGGACGGCCCCGCCTCACGGATCGTCACGCTGCGTTCTGCTGGAACTGGATCCGGTGCAGATGCGCGTACAGGCCGCCCTGCGCGAGCAGTTCGCGATGGCTTCCGCTCTCGACGATGCGCCCTGCTTCCATTACCAGAATCCGGTTCGCGCGCTCGATGGTCGACAGGCGGTGCGCGATGACGAGCGTCGTGCGGCCCTTCATCAGCGTTTCAAGTGCGGCCTGCACATGGCGCTCCGATTCCGAATCGAGTGCCGATGTGGCTTCGTCGAGAATCAGAATCGGGGCGTCCTTGTAGATCGCCCGCGCGATCGCGAGACGCTGGCGCTGGCCACCCGACAGCGTCATGCCGTTGTCGCCGACCCTGGTCTCGATGCCGTCCGGCATCGCTTCCACCGTCTCGTACAGATTCGCCGCGCGCAATGCGGCCGTGACCCGCTCCGGATCCATTGTGCCGCCGTAGGCGACGTTGTTCGCCACCGTGTCGTTGAACAGCACCACGTCCTGGCTCACCATTGCGATCTGACTGCGCAGCGCGTGGATGTCGTATTCCGGCAGCGCCACGCCGTCGACGAGAATCTCGCCGCCCGTCGGATCGAAAAAGCGCGGCAGCAGATTGACTAGCGTCGTCTTGCCGCTGCCCGACGGGCCCGCGAGCGCGACCATTTCGCCCGGCGCCACCCTGAACGACACACGATCGAGCGTCTGCCGGTTGTGCGTATTGCTCGTGCTGTAGTTAAACGACACGTCGCGGAACTCGACCGCACCCGTCGCCCGCTCGAGCGGACGCCCGCCGCCTTGAGCCTCGGCCGGTTCGTCGATCAGCCCGAAAATCAGCTCTGCGGCCGTCATGCCGCGTTGCAGTGGCTGGTTCACGTCCATCAGATGCTTGAGCGGCGAAATGATCAGCAGCATCGACGTAACGAATGCGACGAAGCCGCCGACGGTTGTCTGGTCCGAAGACGATTGCACGACCGCAATCGTGATGACGATCGCGAGCGCGATCGAAGCCAGAAACTGCGTGAGCGGCTGCGCGAGGCCGCCAGAGACGGTCATGCGCATCGCGTAGCCGCGCAGGCGCCGGCTCATGCCAGTGAAACGGTCCGTTTCGTACTGCTCGCCGTTGTGTACCTTGACGACCTTGTAGCCGCCCACGGTCTCCTCGACGATGTACGACAGTTCGTTCGTCAACAACTGATGCTCGCGGTTGAGCCGGCGCAGACGCCGGTTGATCTTGCCGACCAGCCAGCCGATTCCTGGCAGCAGCACCGCTACGATCAACGTGAGACGCCAGTTCAGATAGAACAGGTAACCGAGCAGGAACAGCACAGTCAGCGAGTCGCGCACAAGCGTCACCAGCACGCTTAGCAGCACGTTAAGGATCTGGTTGACCTCGAACACGATCGCGTTGATGACCGTACTCGCGGTTTCACGCTGAAAGAAAGCGACGCTCGTATGAATCATCCGGTCGAACATCTTCAGGCGCAGTTCGAGCAGTATTTTGTTCGACACGTAGGCCAGCAGGTAGCCTGATGCATACTGCGACACCCCGCGGATCAGCGCGAGGCCGATCACGGCGATCGGCACGAACCACTTTGCTTTATCGCTCGCATGCGCGCCGAAGCCCTTGTCGAGGAGCGGCTTGAGCAGCGCGGGAATGGCGGCGTCGGTGGCCGCGCTGGCCGCCATCGCGAGAATCGCGCCCAGCAGGATCCACGTCAGCGGCTTGAGGTATGGCCAGAGGCGCCGCAGCACGACGACAGGCGACGAGCCCTCACCGGAACCGATGGTTTTGCTTAAGGTTGGCTTCGCGCTCAAGGGGTCCTCTGAAAATGCGGGCGGCTTCCACCCGGTGGGCAGAACATAAAACGCCATTGTAAACGGTCAGGGCCACGCGCCTGCGGGTCTGCGCAAGACGCCAGCGCTTCTGCATGAAGGAAGACGGGCGCGCGGTTCGCCAGCCCGGCCGCGTCCATCAAACCCGTCAGTCCACGCCTGATTGCGCGAGGCCGCGCTCAGCTTCGATGCATCCGTCGGCAAGGCGCGCCAGCACACGCTGACGATTGGAGTTCTCGCTGTCGCGTGGCTGCTCGCGGTGCCAGAGATGCAGCACCTCAGTCGCCATGAAACCGTTCTTGCGCACGACGCCTGCGTTGTGCAGCCGCAAGACGAAGTCGGCATCCTCGTGGCCCCAG
>CALFSF010000597.1 GCA_937917025.1 uncultured Paraburkholderia sp. | reverse complement strand
TTTTTTCAGAACCTTTCTGGGAAAGGCTTTCCGGGCGGTTTGGCATCCCTCCGTCGCCGCTCGCAGCCGGCACCGATTGTATTTCGCGCCGGCGAGCCGGAACGCGCCACGCGCGCCGAGCGCAGCGCCCGGGGCGTGCCGGTCGATCCGGCTACGTGGCAAACGATCCTCGATGCCACGGCGACGCCGGCATGCCGGCGTCCGACGTCGACACGTGGGCGCAAAAACTCCGCTGAACGCCGCGGTGGGCGCCGCCGGCTTTCGTTGAACGCGCAACCAGCTGGATTGCGCGCCAGGGTCATCCGTTTACCCGTCTATTCCACGTATCTGTAAAGCGCATTGTCCGCAATGGGGATAAACGCGTCTTTTCGCGTATTAACTCCGCAATTCGCCACATATCGTCGAAAAGCGGGGTTTTTATCTATGCAAATTAAATAAACAATCTGCGTTTCGCCTCGTTCATTTCCGCGAATTCTTTCAATTTCCTTTAATTCATCGCGCGTCTGGAGGTTTTCCTCCAGCGCGCCGCATGCGCTGCCGGGGCCCGACGGTACGTGCGAAATCGCGCATCGACGGGGCCGCCGGGGCCGGTACGCACTCCTTTCTTCCATTAGCAAGCATGAAATCCATATAAGGATTTGCCATGTTCTGTTCGCCCCCGCTCCCCACGGAATTCCGGTCTGTTTTAGGCTCCCATTGCTTTGCCCGTATTTAAAATACCTGATGAGGACCAAAATGAATCTCCGTAACCACCACGCCTGCCGTCCCTTCCTGGAAGCCGGCAATCTGTCGCAAATCTCCGCTTACTACGAAGAAGGCCGCAACGTCATGTGGATGATGTTGCGTGCGCAACCACGTCCGTGTTTCAACATCGAGCTGGTGCATGACATCCTGAGCCTCGCGCGTTCCGCGCGTGAGTCGAAGCTGCCGATCGACTTCTGGGTGACCGGCTCGCTGATTCCGTCGATGTTCAACGCCGGTGGCGATCTCGACTTTTTTGCCGACGCGATCCGTGCCGGCAAGCGCGAGGAGCTGATGGCCTATGCGCGCTCCTGCGTCGATTGCGTGCATGCGGCCGCGCGCGGTTTCGACACCGGTGCGATCTCGATCGCGATGGTGGAGGGCACGGCGCTCGGCGGCGGCTTCGAGGCAGCACTCGCCCACCATTTCCTGCTCGCCCAGAACGACGCGCGCATGGGGTTCCCCGAAATCGCGTTCAATCTGTTCCCGGGCATGGGCGGCTATTCGCTCGTCGCGCGCAAGGCCGGCATGCGCCTTGCGGAGGAACTGATCGGCGTCGGCGAATCGCATACGGCGGAATGGCATTCAGCGCGCGGTCTTGTCGACCAGCTGTTCGAACCGGGCGACGCGTATATCGCCACGCGCACCTTCATCGACACGATGCGGCCGAAGCTGAACGGCATTCGCGCGATGATGCGCGCGCGTCAGCGCGTGCTGCAGCTCTCGCGTGCCGAGCTGATGGAGATCACGGAGGATTGGGTCGAGGCGGCGTTCACGATCGAAGAAAAGGATCTCGCGTTCATGGAACGTCTCGTGATGCTGCAGAATCGCCGCACGTCGAATCTGCGCGCAAGCCCGGCGCCGAGCGCGAACGTGGCGTAATGGTCCGTCAACCGCGATCGCACCCGGCCCCGGCTGACACCGTCGACAACAACAGCAAACGGTAACTGGTAATGGCAGTAGCAGTAGAGTAAGCGCGGCAGCGGGCTGTCAGGCGATGAGCCTGATTTTCTGTCTGTCGCGCAACCACGCTTCGAATTCCGCGACGGGCATCGGGCGGGCATAACGGAACCCCTGCACGTATTCGACGCCAAGCCCTTTCATGAAGACTTCTTCTGCTTCGGTTTCGATCCCTTCGGCGACCACTTTCAGCTCGAGCTCCTGCGCCACGGCCACCATCGAGCGCACCAGCGCCTGCGCCTTCTTGTCCGCGTTGATCGAGCGCACGAAACTGCGGTCGAGCTTGATCATGTCGAGCGGAATCCGTCCCAGTTGCGACAGCGACGAATAACCCGTGCCGAAATCGTCCAGATGCACCTGCGCGCCCAGCTCGCGGAATTGGGTGATCAGATCGATCGCGGCGGCTTCGTCTTCGATCAGGCAGCTTTCTGTCAACTCCAGATCGACGAGGCAGCTATCGAGCTTCGCGCGTTCGAGCGCTTCGCGGAAATGCCGCACCACGGCGGTATCCACCAGTTGCCGTGCCGAAACGTTGATCGCCACGCGCAGCTCCAGTCCCTGCGCCTTCCACGCCGCCGCCTGCATCGCCGCGGTTTGCATGACCCAGCGGCCGAGCGGTCCGATCAGGCCGGATTCCTCGGCGTAACCGATGAAGTCGTTCGGCTGGATCTGGCCGCGCTCCGGCGAGTTCCAGCGTACCAGCGCCTCGACGCTCTTGACGATGCCCGTGGCGAGTTCCACCTTCGGCTGGTAGAGCAGGGCGAGCTGGCCTTCTTCGAGGCCGCGTCGCAGGTTCGTATCGAGCCACATGTACTCCGCGACCTTGTGGTCCATTTCCGGAGAAAACACGCGGCAGGTGCGCTTGCCTTCGTCTTTCGCGACGTACATCGCGGTGTCCGCCGAGCGGATCACCGATTCGAGGCTGTCGCCATGTTCCGGGCACAGCGCGATGCCGATCGAGCAACCCGTGTACACCTCGACGAGCCCGAGGCTGAACGGCGTGCGCAGCCGTTCGAGAATGCGCTGCGCGGTCGCTTCGAGGGCGGCGCGGGTCGCGTCGAGCGCGAGCACGATGAATTCGTCGCCGCCGAGCCGCGCGAGCGTGTCGCCTGCATCGAGACAGCCGCGGATCGCCGACGACACGTCCTGGATCAGCCGGTCGCCGAACACATGGCCGTAGTGGTCGTTGACCTTCTTGAAGTTGTCGAGATCGAGGAAAAGAATGCCGGTCGATTCGCCTTCTTTCGCGGATTCGATCGCCTGGCGGATGCGGTCCTGGATCGCGTTGCGGTTCGGCAGGCCCGTGAGCGAATCGGTATTGGCCAGCTCCGACAGGCGTGCCTGGGCGCGGCGTTCCTCGGTGATGTCGGTGCCCGAGCAGATCAGGAACTGCTCGTCGATACCGCTGCCGCTTTTCACGAACTTGTTGCGAAACAGGAACAGACGCTCGCCGTGGACGGTCTTCACGAGCCGCTCGACCTCGTACGACACGCCCCGGTTGAAAAATCCGCTGATATTGAAGCTCGACGCCGCGCCGTCTTCGGAAGACATGAAGAGCGCCCAGACGTTTTTGCCGATGACGTCTTCTTCCTTCATGCCGGACAGCTCTTCGCCGAGACGATTGAAGCGCTGGATGCGCCCCGCCTGGTCGAGGATCACGACGAGCGAATTGACTTCCGACACGACCTGTTCGGCAAACGACAGCCCATGCACCAGATCGCGCGCGACGGATTCGGTATCGGAATAGGCCGACGCCGTGCCGGCCCACGACGCGCCGTTCAGCTTCTTGCCAACCAGATGCAGGCGCAACGGTTCGCCGAACAGATGAATATCGAGGATCAGGTTCGAGGTAATGCCTGTCAGGCGGCGAATCTGCGCGGCCTGCTGGACGGTGAGGGCGATGGCGACGTCGGCGGGGCCGGTGCCCGTTTCCGCGGTCAACTCGAGCGCGTTGCTGTCTTTCGACAGACGCCAGCATGGGCTCGTCGTGCCGAAGTGGGCAAAAAGCACCTGTTGGTGTTGATCGTCCTGCATTGAGTCCCCCGGACAGGCTCCGCCATCCGGCTCGCTATGTACGCTGGCGAGCGGTCGGGCGGCAAACGGTCTTCCGTCGAAGATTGGCTTCATTGTATCCAGGTGGCCGAATGACGGGGTTCGTAACAGTTAACGACGGGCGAATCCCATTTCTTTAACAGATTTGTGGGTTTAAAGCGAGGCGGGGGTGCGGCGGCTCCGCATCCGGGGGAAGCTGCGCGTCCTGTAGTGTGCCGCGCTAGCCGCGCTGTACCAGCGCAATTCGCATGCGATCGCGTGTTTGCGCGTCGAAATCGGCGAGATAGCCGAACGAACCCGCGATGATCGTCGCCACCGGCACCCCATCGCGATACAGCAGGCGGTTGCCGCTTACCGCAGGCACCTTGTCGCCTGGCAACAACGTACCGGCGAGATTCAGCGGGTCGGTACCGGATACGCAGATAAAAGCACCGTCGTTCGCATCGCGACGTACCTCGCGAAGCATCGGGATCGCCTCGGGCAACGCGAACTGCTCGCCCGCGAGTCCGTTGACGAAACGCCCGCCGCGCACGAGCCCGCGTGCTTCGAGTTTTTGCAGCGTGCGCAGCAGTTCGCGCCATGGCGGAAGCCAGTCGGCTTCGCGTTCGAGCAGGCGCCAGAATACGACGCCATAGCGGCGCAGCAGCGTCATCGCGAGGTGTTCGAGCACCTCGGGATCGGTCGGCGGCGGCCGGCCCGGTGTGATGGCAACGTCCGCGGCGGGCTGCGCCGGGCGCCGCCGCACCAGCGCCCAGCGCCCTGCGTCGTCCATGCCGCCGATCAGCGCGCCCGCGCCGCGCGGACGGCGGCTGCCATAGTAGGCGTTGCGCTTCGCAACCGGTTTGAGCAGCGCGCGCAACCCCGCGAAGCTGTCGGAGTTCACAAGACCGGCCGCGACCAGTTCGCCGAGCGCGTTTTCCAGTTCGATCTTCAGGCCATGGACGTCGCTCAACAGCTCGTCGAAGAACATCGCGCCGTGTTCCTTTAGCGTGTCGTACACGTGCTGCGCGCGCGCCGACAATGCCGGCGGCTTCGACGTATCGACGAGCGCGCTCCAGACCTGTACGTTCCGGCGTGGCAGCAACACGACTGGCGTGCTGCGCACCGGCGCACTCGCCACCTTCGTGCGTTCGGTCAGGCGCGTCCACACGACCTTGCCGGAACGGCACAGTTCGTCGAGCGCGGTAATCGAATAGTCCTTCAGACGCGCGGGCAGGATGTCTTCTTCCCACGCGCCCGCAGCGGCCTGAAATCCTTCGAGCTGATCGACGACGGCCGCCAGCGCGTCGCGTCCTTCGCCGCGCGTATCGGGCGTCAGGTGTTGCCATGCAAACAGAAAGCGCATGAAATCGTGCCGCTCCACCGGCTCGATTTCGCGACGCAGCCGCCTCACCGTATAGCGGTTGATGCGCGCGAGCAGGTGCCGCTCGCACCATTCTTCTTCGCTTGCATCGGGCGTGAAGCGGCCGCGCATCACGTAGCCTTCCGCTTCGAGTCGCACCAGCGCCTGCGCGACGCGCGATGCGGGCAGCGCAAGCGGATTCGCGATCTGCATGACGGGCAAGGGCCCCGAACCCGTCATGCGTGCGCGCACGACGTCGACGACGGCATCGTCTTCAGTCCACGCTTCGGTGTAGCCCCTCGGTGCGTTGAGCGCCGGGTGAAGCGATGCATCGGGATAGATCGCGCGCAGACACGTGAGGCGCTCGGCGGGCCACCATAACGCGTCGCCCTGATCGAGTTGCATGCGCGTCGCGCGGCCGCCTGCTGCCAACGCATCGAGCCAGCCGGGCCAGCCCTCGTTGCGCTGTGCTTCCGCTTCGCTGATGCAGGCGAGACCCGTGAGCGCCTCGTGCATTTCATCGACGCCGCGCGCTTCCGGCCACGCTTCACGACGCACGCTGTCGATCGCCTCGGGGTCGAGCGCGCCGAGATCGTCGGCGGATGCGGGATCGGTGTAACGCCGGTTGAGCACGGCTTGCGTGCGGCGTTCCTCGATCGGCGCATCGTCGAGAAAGGCGTAGGGCTTCGCCGTGAGAATTTCGGCGGCGAGCGGCGAGGGCGCCGGCAGATCGCGCGTGACGAGCGTCAACGTGCCCGCCTCGATACGTCGCAACAGCGCGAGCCAGCCCTCGGTATCCATCGCTTCATGCAGACAGTCGTCGATTGTCTGATCGACGAGCGGATGCGCGGGCACGTCGCGTTCGCCGACGATGTTTTCGAGGCACGCGGCCTGATCCGGAAACACCGCGGCGAGCAGATCGTCGCTGCGCATGCGCTGGATTTGCGGTGCGGTCTTGCGGCCGCCGCTATAGCGCGGCAACGCAAGCGCGGTCGTTGCGTTCCAGCGCCAGCGCACGCCGAAGAGCGGCGCGTCGAGCAGCGCCTGGATCAGCAGATGCTCGGCGGTATTCGAGTGCAGATAGCGCCACACTTCGTCGAGTACGAAGCTGTGACTGCCGGTCAGCGAAAGAATGATCGCGTCCTCGGTGGCGGCGGCCTGCAGTTCGAAATTGAACGTGCGGCAAAAGCGTTTGCGCAGCGCCAGACCCCATGCACGGTTCAGGCGGCTGCCGAACGGCGCATGAATGACGAGCTGCGTGCCGCCCGATTCGTCGAAGAAGCGCTCCATCACGAGCGTCTCCTGCGACGGCAAAACGCGTAGCGCCGAGCGCGCCCGCGCCAGATATTCGACGATCTGCCGCGCGGCGGATTCGTCGATGCCGACGTGTCCGGTCAGCCAGTCGATCGCGTGTTCTATTTGCGGCGCGAGCGTCGCGGTTCGGGGTTCGGCGAGCGCGAGGCCATCGCCATTGCCATCGGCTGCAGGCCTGCTGGTTGCGCGTGCAACGTGCGGCGTTTCAGGCGTGGACGCGAGGAGACGATCGATGTCGCCGCGCAACCGCGCGACGCCCATCGACAGTTCGTCGCTGCGTCCGGGCGCTTCGCCGAGCCAGAACGGAATGTTCGGCGACTGCCCGTGCGCATCTTCCACGCGCACGCGTCCGGTTTCGACGCGCAGGATGCGGTACGACGTATTGCCGAGCTGAAACACGTCGCCCGCGAGACTTTCGACCGCGAAGTCTTCGTTGATCGTGCCGATGTTGACGCCCTGCGGTTCGAGAATCACCGCGTAATCGGCGTTCTCGGGAATCGTGCCGCCCGACGTGACCGCGACCAGCTGGCTGCCGCGCCGGCCGCGCAGCATGCCGTTCACCACGTCGCGATGCAGATACGCGCCGCGTGCGCCATGACGTGTGGTGTAGCCTTCGGCGAGCATGCGCAGCACGGCGTCGAACTGCTCGCGCGCGAGCGTCGCGTACGGCGCCGCGCGACGAAAGAGCTCGAATAAGGCGTCTTCGCTCCATTCCTCGTTCGCGACTTCGGCGGTGATCTGCTGCGCGAGCACATCGAGCGGCGCGCGCGGAATGCTGAGCGTATCGAGCTCGCCGCGCCGCACGCAGTCGAGCAATGCCGTGCATTCGATCAGGTCGTCGCGCGAGACCGGAAAGAGCCGCCCCTTGGGCATGCCGCCCACCTGGTGCCCCGAGCGGCCCACGCGTTGCAGAAACGGCGCGATGCCGCGCGGCGAACCCATCTGGCAGACCAGATCGACGTCGCCGATATCGATGCCGAGTTCGAGCGACGCCGTCGCGATCAGCACGCGCAGGTCGCCGCGCTTCAGGCGCTGTTCCGCATCGAACCGGTGTTCCTTCGACATGCTGCCGTGATGCGCGGCCACCGCCTCCTTGCCGAGCCGCTCGGTCAGATGCCGCGATGCGCGCTCCGCCATGCGCCGCGTGTTGACGAACACGAGCGTCGTGCGATGCAGCGCGACGAGTTCCGCGAGACGGTCATAGACGCGTTCCCACACTTCGTTCGCCATCACCGCTTCGAGCGGCACCGGCGGTATCTCCAGCGCGAGGTCGCGCGCGCGGGCGTGACCGACGTCGATGATCGCGCAGTCGGCGGGCGTGGGGTCGTCGATCGCGGCGCCACCGGTCAGAAAGCGCGCGACGGCCGTAATCGGCTTTTGTGTCGCGGAAAGGCCGATGCGCGGCAGACGCCGTGCGCACAACGCATCGAGCCGTTCGAGGCTGAGCGCAAGATGACTGCCGCGTTTTCCGCCGGCAATCGCATGGATTTCATCGACGATGACCGTGCGCACCGTCGACAGCATGCGGCGGCCGGAAACGGAGCCGAGCAGCACGTAAAGCGATTCGGGCGTGGTGACGAGAATGTGTGGCGCCAGTTTGCGCAGCGCGGTGCGCTCCTGCTGCGTGGTGTCGCCGGTGCGCACGGCGGTACGGATATCGAGCGCGGGCAGGCCGAGCGCGGCCAGTTCGTTTGCGATGCCTTCGATCGGCATTTGCAGATTGATGCGGATATCGTTCGACAGCGCCTTGAGCGGCGACACATAAACGACGAGCGTTTCGTCCGGCAGCACGCCATCGTTCGCGATGCCTTCCCTGACGAGGTCGTCGATGGCCGACAGAAACGCGGTCAGCGTCTTGCCGGAACCGGTCGGCGCGGCGACGAGCGTCGAGCGGCCGCTGCGAATCTGCGGCCACGCGGCCGCCTGGGCGTCGGTGGGCGCGGGGAACGTCTTGAGAAACCAGCCGGCGACCGCCGGATGAAATCCGGCCAGCGCACCCGCCGCGAAAGAGCCAGATGTCATGGAGCCGTAGGTGGGGGCGCGACGTGCCATTTCCAGAGGGCGGCGGGCACCGTCCGTTTCGGTGGTCGAACGGAAAGTCTGGCAGGTTTTCGCAACCCGTGCCAGCGGTGCGAAAATGGGTGCGTCGCGGCGTATCGGCCGCGTGTCTCCTCCCTTCGCCGCGTGCAACGCAGCCCGCGCGCTTACCAGGCCCAGCGCACGCCTGCGTCGCCGAGCACGGTCCGTTGATGCGGGCCGCCGAGGTTCGTGAGCCAGCTTGCGGTCGCGAAGAGGCTCGCCGACCGGCTGATCTTCGCGACCACGCCCGCGCCGATCTGGCCCGCGGTCTGCCCGACCGTAGTACCGATCACGGTCGTGCCCGCGAACGTTGCCCTGTCGTCCGAGCCGAACGAGCGCAGCACGTTCACGCGCAGCCACGGCTGCCAGTTCGCGCCCAGCGCGTCGAAGCGTCCTTGCAGACGCACGCCGATCCGTCCAAGGAAGGTATTGCCGTTGTTGAAGCTGACCGTCGAGACGCCGTCGTTCAGGTCGTTGACCGACAGGCGTTGCCAGATCAGCTGCGCCTGCGGCTCGACCGTCAGACCTGCGGTGAGCGGCACCGGCAAGCCGCCTTCGACCGATCCTGTCACGGCCGTGCCGTGCGTCGTCGCGCCGACGTTGTCGCGCGAGACGGGCGTCATCGTGAGCGAGCTGCCCATCAGCACGGCGTCGGTGTACCAGCCGCCCGGACCGATATGTGTCCAGTAACCGCCGAGGCTGTACGCATTGACCGACAGATGCCCGGCATCGAGATTCGGCGTGCCGAGCGCGAAACCCTCGACGTCGCCCGTGGCGCGCGCGAAGCCGGCGAAGAGGCCATAGTGGTTGCGATGGCCGCTCGCGTTCGAATCGGCATAGAGGTCGTGGCCCGCCTGCGCGCCGAAGACCGAACCGTCGAAACCGGGGCTTGCCGTGCCGTCCTCGCGAAAGTCGCTGTGACCACCCCAGACGCGTCCCCACGCGGCGGGCACGGTGCCTGTTTCGGTGAGCAACGACTGCTCGCCCGCACGCTCGTGAAACGTGTCGACCTGCAACACGCCGAGTTGCCGCGCGACAGCCGGCATGACCGTATAGACCGGCACTTCGGGGCGATAGAGCGGAACGGGACCCGATCCCGCCGGCGGCGGGTCGGGCAGCGGCGGCGTGCCCTCGGCTGCGACCGGCACGCCGGTATCGCCGTCGGGCGCCGTGGCCGATGGAAGCGGCGCGACCGTATTGCGCAGATACCAGTTGTCGCTGGTGCCGCCCGTCACGCCGCCTTTCGCGAGAAAGTACGAATATGCGCCGGCCTTCACGGGCGCGGCGAGCGTGAAGGCGTCGGGCGTGGTGCTCGCGCCTTGCGTGGCCGAGATGATTTCGATGCCGTTCGCAACCGTCCCGGCACCGTTGCCGCCGACGTTCGTGACCTTCAGGCCCGTGGTCCCGCTACCGGTGCCGCCGCTGAGCACGAGCCTGTCCGAAACGGAATCGTCGGTTTCGATGATGGTGTTCAGCGCGATCACGCCGCTTTGTCCGGTGTAGTTGCCGTTGACCACCAGCTGGTTGCCCGCGCCGCTGCCGCCGATCTGCACGAGCCCGGCATTGACGAGCGAGCCGTTGATCGTGAAGCTGCCGTTCGCAGCGCCTGCAAAGGCGGGGAGTGCGTTTGCGACCGCGACGGTGCCGCTGTTCGACACCGCGCCGGTAACGCTGCCATATCCGCCTAGCGTCGCGCCCGCTGCTACCGTTGTATTGCCGCCGCCCGCCAGCGCCGCGTCGGTGTGCGCGGCGTCGCCGATGGCGAGCGCGCCCGCCGTGACGTTCGTCGCGCCGCCGTAGGTGTTCACGCCGTTCAGCACGAGCGAGCCGCTGCCGAGTTTCGTCAGGCCGCCGGCGCCAGTGACGGGCTGCGTGAGCGTCGATGAAAACGACTGCGTGTCGATCGTGCCGCCCCCGGCGTTCAACGTGATGGCGCGCGTGTCCGCGAGGTCGAACGATTGCGCTAGCTGCAACGTGCCGCCATCGAACGTCACGCCCCCGGTGCTGGCGCCGAGCGCGTTGTCGGCGCCGGCTGCGAGCGTGCCGCCGTCGATCAGGGTGCCGCCCGAATACGTATTGCCGCCGGCCGCGGTGGGCGCGAGCGTCAACGTGCCCGCACCGCTTTTCTCGACGACCCCCGTGCCGCCAATCAGACCCGCGTACGTGCCGGTGGCGCTCTGCGCGAAGCGCACGAGCCCGTTGTCCGTCACGTTCAATGGCAGGTTCTGCGAGTTCGCCTGCAACGTCGTGCCTGCGTCGACAAGCGCACTCGTCGTGCTGCCGAGCGTACCGGTGAGATTGAGCGTGCCGCTTTGCACGTGCGCTGTCGTGAACGTGCCGGTGCCTGTCCAGTCCCATTGCGTGCCCTGCATCAGCAACGTCTGGAAGTTGATGAACGCATTGGTGGCCGTGCCCGTTCCCTGCAACGTCACGGTATTACTGCCGGCGCCGCCATCGGCGGTGCCGTTGATCACCGAGCCGGTCTGCAGGATCAGCGAATTGCTGCCGTTGCCCATCGTGATCGCCGTGCCGATGCCGCTTTGCACCAGCCCCGCGTTGATGATCGTGGTGTTGCCGTTGAGCGTGCGGATGCCCGATCCGTTCTGGCTGATGATGCTGCCGCCCGCGCGGTTTTCGATCTGCGCGGTGAAGCTCGATCCGACCGTGTTGGAGAACACGGCGTCCGATGCGCTGCCGCTCGCCGAGATCGAGCCGGTGTTGATCAGACTGTCGTTGTTGCCCTGCATGTACGCGGCGGGACTTCCGCTGCCTGTCGTCGAAAGCGTGCCGCTGTTGTTGATCAGCCCGTTGCCGCCGAGAATCGACGCAGCCCGCGCGTTGCTGCCCGACGTCGATACGCTGCCGGTATTCACGATCGTGTTGTTCAACTGCCCCGAGTTCGTTTGTCCCCACGCCGCCGTCATGCCGTAGGCGTTGGGGCCGGCCGTCGTGATCCGTCCGTTGTTGGTCAGCGTGTTGCCGCTGCCGTTGGCCGCCATGCCGTCGTTGAAGGCGCCCGTCGTGCTGATGATGCCGCTCGCGGTATTCGTCAACTGGTTGTCGTTGGTGGCGCCGAGCAGGACCGCGCCACGCGCCGTGCCGGTGCCGCCGCCCGTCAGCGAGAAATTGCCGCTATTCGTGATGGTGCTTGCGTGATCGACGCTGAAAGCCACGGCGTTCGTCGAATGGACGAAGCTTGCTGCAGTGGTCGGATCGAGATCGATCGTGACGTTGGTGCTGGTGGTCGGCGCAGTGACAGAAGGCGTGTTGGCGCCGGAGCAGGTGATGGTGGTGTTGCTGTTGATCGGAGAGGTGTTCGTACAGGCAGCATCGGCGTTGGGCTGGAAGATGATTTCGACAAGCATGACAGCGCCGCCGATACTGATCTCGAATGATCTCTTCATTGATACGTCCTTTCCATTAAATGGGAGAGAGGGCGGAATCAACCAGGGCTCCAGAGAGTTATAGAGCCTTTCAACCGGAATTCAAAATCTGAATAACAGCATTACCGCCGATTCCCGTATCGCATGTTCGGTTTCTGCGTCAGCGGCGTGCCCGCGGCAATGACAGCGCATGTGCCCAGCCGGTGCGGCGCGCATCCTGACCATCAGCTTTCAGCACAACGTGCAGTCGTGAAGACTTTCGACGTGTGCAGTATTCTCATGCGTTGCCTTCTTCACTCACGGAGCGTTGAGATGCGATACAACCAGATGGGCCGTACCGGTGTGTTCGTTTCCGAGCTGTGCCTTGGCACGATGACGTTTGGCGGCGGCGGGGGCATGTGGAAACAGATTGGCGATCTGCAGCAGGCCGATGCCGAGCGTCTCGTGGGCCGCGCGCTCGATGCCGGCATCAATTTCATCGATACCGCCGACGTCTATTCGGAAGGCATCTCCGAGCAGATCACCGGACAGGCGCTGAAGAACCTCAAGGTGCCGCGCGAGAGCGTCGTCGTCGCGACGAAGGTGTTCGGGCAAACCGGCGCGTTTCCGAACGCGCGGGGTGCGTCGCGGTATCACGTCATCGACGGCGTGAAGGCGAGCCTGAAGCGTCTGCAACTCGATCACGTCGACCTGTATCAGATCCACGGTTTCGATCCGGCTACGCCCATCGAGGAAACCGTGCGCGCGCTCGATACGCTCGTGCAGCATGGACACGTGCGTTACGTCGGCGTATCGAACTGGGCCGCGTGGCAGATCGTGAAGGCGCTCGGTATCGCGGAGCGCCTGGGGCTCGCGCGCTTCGAGACGCTGCAGGCGTATTACACGGTGGCCGGCCGCGATCTCGAACGCGAACTGGTTCCGATGCTGCAAAGCGAAGGGCTCGGGCTCATGGTGTGGAGCCCGCTGGCGGGCGGCCTGCTAAGCGGCAAGTACGGACGCGACAAGGAGGGCGAAGCAGGCAGCCGGCGCACGACGTTCGATTTTCCGCCGGTCAATCGCGATCGTGCGTTCGACTGCATCGACGCGATGCGCGGCATCGCGGAGGCCAAAGGCGTGTCGGTCGCGCAGATCGCGCTCGCGTGGCTGCTGCATCAGCGCGCGGTCACGACGGTGATCGTCGGCGCCAAAAAGGTCGAACAGCTCGACGACAACATCGCGGCGACGCAGGTCACGCTATCCGCCGATGAACTGTCGAGGCTCGACGAAGTGAGCACGCTGCCGCCGGAGTATCCCGGCTGGATGCTCGCGAGGCAGGGCGAGCCGCGTCGCGAACAGCTCGCGCAGTCGGGCACCGCGGCGCGCGCAAAGTAAAAGGAGGGCGTTGCGTGGTTTACCGGAATGGGCTGCTGCTATCCGCCGCGTCGCCGCAGGCGGCGGTACCAGCCCATTAGCGGCGTGGCCGACATGCCGTGCACGACCACCGACGCCGTCACCACGGCGAGCGCGAACGGTATGAGCGGCACCACGTCGTTCGCGCGGCCTTCCTGCAGCGCCAGGGTCAGGTAATAGAACGACCCGATGCCGCGAATGCCGAACCAGCTCATCAACCGCCGCTGCGGGTGGGATGCGCTCGAGCCCACCAGCGACACTTCGACCGCCAGCGGCCGCACCACCAGGAAGAGCGCGGCGATCAGCGCGGCGATCTGCCACGTGAAAAGCGGCCCATGCAGCGTCGCGAGGACGTTGCCGATGATCAGCATCATCGCGAGTTCGGCGATACGTTCGAGTTCGATCGTGAAGCCGAGCACGGATTCGGCCATGAACGCATGAACCTTGTCTGGATCGGAAGCGGTCGCGGTGACATCGTCCGCCTCGACGGCGCCGATCGCTTCGCGTGGCGACTGCCCGCGGCTCGCCCGATGCTCGACGCGACGCATCGAGACGCCCGCTGCGAAAACGGCGAGAAAGCCGAACGTGTGCGCCAGTTGCGCGATGCCGTACGACAGCTCGATCAGCCCCAGTGCGAAAAACGCCTCGAGGCCAAGGGCCTGCGCGTGACGCGTTCTTAACCAGGCCACGCCGTGAGTGGTGACCCAGCCCAGCACGGCGCCGATCGCGATCGCGCCGAAGATGCCCCACAGCGTGACGCCGATGAACGTCCATGTGAACACGTCCGCGAAATCCGCGCCGGGGTTCGCGCATAACGCAAGGCCGAGCAGCGCGAACGGCAACGCGATGCCGTCGTTGAGACCGCCTTCGCCCGAGAGCGAGAAGCGCATCAGGTCAATATCAGCCGAGTCCTGAACCTGCACGTCGTGAGCGAGAACCGGATCGGTCGGCGCGAGAATCGCCGCGAGCAGCAGCGCCGGTCCCAGCCCAAGATGCAGTGCGTAGACGCCGAAGAGCGTCAGGAGCGGCACCGTTACGAGCATGGCGACGAAGCCGAGCCGCAGCGGTATGGCCCACAACCCGTCGGAAAGCGGAACGCGCAGACGCAGGCCGATCGCGAAGAGTGAAACCAGCAGCGCGACTTCGGTGAGGATGCGCAGCACGCGCGCATCGGCGATCACGTCGAGATGCAGCAGGCCGATCCCGAGCGGGCCGAGACCGAAGCCGATCGCGAGATAGAACATCGCGGCGCTGCACGGCAGGCGCTTGAGCGTGGTCGCCGCGATGCCCATGAACGCGAACACGCCGCCGACGACGAGAAACCAGATCGTTTCGTGCATGAGGTATCCGGTGAGGCAGCCCGACACCGCTGCCGTGCGGTTTCGCCTGGTGCGAGCCTGGCGGTACGTATCGGCGTATCGCCCTGTTGCGCATGGCGCGCGATGCGCTCAGGGCGCGCGGCCGAATGCTTCGCGTAGTTTGCGCTTTGCCGTCTGAAGTGTCGCGCGTCGCGATTTCGGCAGATTACGCCCTGCGCGGTTGATATAGAAATTCAGCATCGACATGGCCGACTGGAACGGTGTGCCTTTGCGCCGTTTGCTGCGCGTCGACGAACGCTTGAGCGAGTCGGCAATCGCCTGCGCGCTGCCGGACTTGAAGATCTCGTGCTCGATATCCATGGCGTCGCTGGTTTCCATCACGTGATGCGACCAGCGTTTGCCGGTCTTGCCATTCCCGCCCGACGCAGCCTGCTTCGCGCGATGCGCGGCGTGGGCCTGCGCATGGCGTTGCCTCGGTGGACGGCCCGAGCGGCCGCGTTTTGCCGGATGTCCTTTCTTTCTCGTGACCATGGAATGCCCTCGTAAAGCGTCGCGTAGTCAACGCCAGGTGCGAAATCAGCGGGATCGAGCGAGCCGTTTCCCGATGCACGCTGTTTTCGCGTCTGCGTTCTGCTGGCCGATCGCACGGTTAGAGCTTCATTCGCGCAACGTAAGCGATACATTCGCCCGCCATTGATGCCGACGCCGCGCGGGAAGCCCCGGTTCGAAACCGCGTGAATGCAGGTGGACGATTAGAGCTTCACGCCACCCGCTTCCGGCGCACCGGACGAGCCGGCCGGAATGTCGCCCATACCGAGATCGTCGCGCACGCCGAGGTCGCCGCCGACGCCGCGTTCATCGCCCCAGTAAGGCGCGCGGCCATAGTACTGGTGAACGCTCGTGGCCCACGTGCGGTCCGCCATCGCGGGCCACTGGTCCTTGTCGAAGCCCGGCGCGTTCTTGATCTGTTCGGACGTGACACTCAGCACGAAGCATTTGCGGTCGGTATCGAGCGTCAGCGCGCTCCATGGAATGGCCAGCAGCTTGTCGCCGATGCCGAGGAACCCGCCGCTCGAGAGCACCGCGTAGGCAACGCGGCCGCCCTGCACGTCGAGCATGATGTCCTTGATCTTGCCGACGTCGTCGCCGTCGGAGCTCAGCACGGTGTTGCCGTCGAGCGTATCGGCGGCCATTACGTCCGGGCCCGGGCCGTCCGCGGTTTCGCGTCCGCCGCCGACGATGCGTGCGCCGGATCCGGCGCCGGGTTGATTGAGCGTATTCATGATGCGTCTCCCTGAGAAGCAAAGGCTGGGTCGCGAGGCGAAGCCTCGATCGAACGGCGCAATGGCCGCGACGATGTTTCAGCAAGGGATGTACCCGTCGAGCGGCCCGCACACGAATCGACTGGATTTCCCTCACGTCTTTGAAAACAGTGCGCCAGCCTGAGCGTGCGTTGCCCGGCATCGCAACAATTGCATCGCCGCGCGCACATGTTGCAAGCGCCCGGGGTGATGCATTGCCGCAAAGCGTGTCCACGCGCTTTAGCGTGCCGGGCACATCTTTTGCGCGGTTGCCTGCTGAGCCCGCAGCACGGTGACGTCATATCGGGCCGCCGGCCGGACGGCCGGCGCACGGCGGCGTGAAAGACGATTTGGAAAAGGAGAAACCGCATGAGATTCCAGCATTCAATGCGCGCGATGGTGGTGGCAACCGGGATCGCGTTCACGACACTCGGCGCTGTTCAGGCGCAGACGAGCGAGCCCGCCGCGGCGCAGACGAAACTCTCGGTCGCCGATCAGCAGTTCGTGCAGGACGCCTCGCAGGCGGGCGCCACGGAAATCGCCGCCAGCAAGCTGGCGCTGAAAAATTCGAACGACCCGCAGGTCAAGAAATTCGCTTCGCGAATGATCACCGACCACACGAAACTGGCCCGTAATCTCGACGTCATCGCGCAGAAGAAAGGCATGAAGACGCCGCCTTCGGCGGATTCAGCGGTCATAGGGAAGTTGCAGGGGTTAAAGGGTGCGGATTTCGACCAGGCGTACATCGCCGACGTAGCGCTCGAAGGCCATCAGAAGGCGGTCGAAGTGTTCCAGAAGGAAAGCGAGAACGGTGCCGATCCCCAACTGAAGGCGGCCGCCACGAAGGCGCTGCCGATCATCAAGCACCATCTCGCGATGGCGCAGCAACTGGGCAATGCGAAAAAGAGCACATCATGAGTGCGATTCTGTCGAGGGCCGCCTGGGAGGACGCGAACATGACCATCACTTTTTCCGATGACGAGCCGGTCTTCGACGGCGCGAACCTCGCGGTGAGCTTCACCGCGGCCGTCGATGGCGAGCCCGTCGAGTGCGTTATCACGGCGGAAGCACTTGAAGACCATTTTGGCGCAGACTCTCCTCTGGAAGACTCGCTTTTGAAGGCATTCCAGCGCGGACGTGCGCGGATCCGTTCCGTATGCGCCGAGGCGCTCGACCAGAACGGCGGCGCAAGCGTCGTTTTGCACAGCGGGCTTTTCCGGGTCGAAGGAATGGAGCCGGATCGCGGGCTGAAGGCATAGCGCCCGATGTCAATCCGCGCCGGCAACTGCGCACACCATCTGAAAAGATGAAAGGAGGCGTCATGTCACTCATAGTCGCAGGACGTTTTACGACTTTCCCGGCCGCCGAAGCGGCCGCGCAACGACTCTTCACGAACGGCTTCGTCGAAGAGGACGTCACGCTGTTTTTCGTGAATCCGCGCGGGCAGCACGCGCGCTACCCGATTGGCGGCGATCAGGACGTCGATCCAGGCGCGCGCGATACGCCAAAGGGCGCCGGCAAGGGGGTGACGATCGGGGCCGTCGTCGGTGCGATCGTCGGTGCCGGGCTTTTCACGGTGTTTCATGCGCCGCTGCTCGTCTCCGTGATCGCAGCGGGCGTGGGCGCGTATATCGGTTCGCTCATCGGCGCGATGTCGCATACGCGGGAAGGCAACAAGCACGGCCACCAGTCGCATCACGAAGAGCGCGATTCAGGCGTGCTGCTGGCGGTACATGTATCGCCGGATACGCAGATGGAGGCGGCGCGCGTACTGCGTGAATGCGGCGGCAGCACGATTGAACGTGCGACGGGCCGCTGGCAGCAGGGCCGTTGGGCCGACTTCGACCCGACACGGACGCCAACGCCGATCAGCGAGTTGAACGAGCGGGGCGCGTGAAGGCGCGATCTGGGCGCTTAAACCCTGATCGCGAAGATGCTTTAAAAAAACGGCCCGGAAATTTTTCTCCGGGCCTTTTTAGCTGGGCTTCCCCGATAGTAATACGCGTTAGCGTATCGATGCGTCTAGACCCAAAGCGCGGACCCCCGACGCGGCTGCGGTGTCGCCCCTTCCACGCGCTGTTCGTTTTGCGTCGACTCGCATGCCGCGGGCACAACATCCGATTGCCGGACTGCGTTACAGCTCATCGCCTGCGTGGCGGGTTGCGGGGCGGTGTCGAGCGTATTGAGCCGAAGCTCCATGACAGCCGCCGACGTCACGAGCGCGGTGAACACCAGAAACGCCGCACGTTTGCTTCTCATGTTTTCTCCCTGACCTGTCGATCCTGCATGCCGTTGCTTTTATCGGTCGATGTCCTGTCGTGATGCTGGATGGAACACGCGGACACGCTGGATAGAGCAAACACCGTGCCACCGGGCCGATTCGCGCGCGAACGGCCAAAGCGCGCGATTTACGCGGATTTCCACGCCATTTCCGCGTCGCAAGCGGAGTGAATACGGCGTGACCGTCAACGCCGCCGGCAACTTTTACGCGGTGCATCGCGTTCCGCGCCGATAAGCGGGCGGGCACGCCACATGCGTCTTCATCGGAGACCGCAAGGACATCGCGGCAACCGTTTTCAACCAGACTTAAGGAGCATTACATGGCTACGAATGTTGTTTCCGAACTGAATGATCTGGTCGAGACTTCGAAGGATGGCGAGAAGGGCTTTCGCAAGGCGGCGGAAGACGCCCACGATGCGCAACTGAAATCGCTGTTCGCCAGTCGTGCCGATGATTGCGCACGCGGCGCGCGCGAATTGCAGGACACGATCCAGCAGCTCGGCGGCAAGCCGGATACCGGCGGTTCGGTGACGGGGGCGCTGCATCGCGGATGGGTCGACCTGAAGTCGGCGGTGAGCAGCCGTAGCGATCATGAGATTCTGGCCGATTGCGAAAAGGGCGAGGACGCCGCGAAGAAGTCCTACCACGACGCACTTGAAAAAGATCTGCCGGCTGATGTTCGCGCGATAGTGGAGCGTCAATACCAGGGCGTTCAGCAAAACCACGATCGCATCCGCGACCTGCGCGATCAATACGCGGCACGCAAGTAGCCGCTTGAAGGGCATCTAACGGGGGCGAAGGACGTCGGGCAGCGGGCTTTCCTGCTGCCCGATTTAATTTGCCGCCGGTTCGTTCAGGCATTGACGACGACGCCCTGCTGTAAACGAACACAAAAAAAGCCGTCCGCGATTTCTTGCGGACGGCTTTTTCGATCGGCCCTTGATGCGGCTTATTGCGCCGCGACCTTCAGATGGTTCTTGACACCCCTGACGCCGTCGACCTGATTCACGACGTCTTCAGCAGCGGTCTTGTCCGCCTTCGAGGGCACCGTCCCCGTCAGCCACACGATGCTCTTTTCCGTCTTCACGTGAATGTGGGTCGACTTGACGTTCTTGCTGGCGAGCAGATCCGCCTTGACCTTGGTGGTAATCGTCGTGTCATCGACGTGAGCACCCATCGATTCCGACACGCCGGCCGGCGCCGATGCGCTCGACTGTGCATTCGCGTTCAGGGCAAATGCGATACATGCGACGCTGCCAGCGGTCTTGAGGAACTGGATCGTTTTCATGGACTTCTCCTTTCGGGTGGTTGAAGAGTGTTGCGGTCTTGGTGCCTGTGCGGTCGATCGCGGCCGTTGCAACTGCCGTTGATGACGCGCCTGGGGAGGGTTGCCGCATAACGGTTCCGTCAGCCCCGTGGTCGACATCGAATGCCTGCTGGCATCCGTCCACGATAAGGGGAACGCAAGTGGCGTGCCATCTCCACGCCGGCCTGCGATTTGTCAGGCTACAGGCCCGGCTGGCGGGGCGTGCGCACTGCAAGGCGCCGGCCACACGCGTGCTGAAACGGACTTGCCGGCAGGCCCTGATTTTTCCGGCCGCTTGTAAAAATAGCGCGCAAGGCCGGCTCGCAGCCCCTGAAAAACACCGCGTGCGATGATCAAATCGCAGTAAAAACAGCGGTCTGTGAAAGCTGGTACGGGGATTGCTCTGTTCAGACGAACGAGACATTCCCGCACGCGCCCCGCGTCACGCGCTTCGGGCGTTCGAACCAGAATCTTCAAAAGGGATCGCACTACCATGCCGCCTTCAATCGAGCTACGCACACGACAATCGCTTGCGCTGACCCCACGTCTTCAGCAGTCGGTCAGACTCTTGCAACTGTCCTCGCTCGAGTTCCAGCAGGAGTTGCGCACGGCACTCGATACCAATCCGTTCCTCGAATACGACGCGTCGCAGACGGAAGATGCCGCGCTCGCTGCCGAAAGCCCGGGCGACGCCACGCAGGCGCCCGGCGCACCCGCTTCGGCGGGTTCGGAAACAGTCGCCGATGCACCTGCCTCGGGGACGACCGACGCGTCGTCGCATGACGAGCGGGCGGACGATTACAGCAGCGACTACAGCGCCGATTCGTTCGACCGGGGTTCGTCGCGTCATAACGGCGATGGCGAAGGCAGCGATCCCGCCGACTGGGCGCGCTCACAGCCTTCGTTGCATGAACAGCTTCATGACGCGCTGCGTCTCTATCCGCTTAACCAGCGCGATCGAGAAGTTGCGCGCCTCATCATCGAGTCGCTCGATGATGACGGCTATCTGCGCCAGGATCTTGCCGACCTGGCCGACGTGTTCGATGTCCAGCCGGCATTGACCGAACAGGAACTGCTCGTCGCGCTGCGGCTCGTTCAATCGCTGGACCGGCCGGGTGTCGGCGCACGTTCGCTGTCGGAATGCCTGAAGCTGCAACTCGATTGCATGGAGAGCGATACGCCGGGCCGTGACGTCGCGATTCAGATTGCCGAGCATCATCTCGAACGGCTTGCGCGCCGCGAGCAGGCCGAGCTGCAAAAGCAGACGGGCTGCAACGCGGAGGAACTGCGCATTGCGTGCGCGCTGATCCGCAAGCTCGATCCGAAGCCTGGCAACTACTATGGCAACGCGGAAGACAACTACGTCGTGCCGGACGTCATCGTGCGTCCGGTTCGCAACAAGTGGGTCGTGACGATCAATCCGGCCGTGATGCCGCGCGCGCGGATTCATCGCAAGTACGCGGAGCTCTTTGCGCAATCGGCCGGCGCGAGCCGCTCGCCGCTCGCGCAGCAGTTACAGGAAGCGCGCTGGCTGATCCGCAACGCGCAGCAGCGCTTCGATACGATCCGGCGCGTGGCGGAGTGCATCGTGGC